>JAVHYG010000119.1 GCA_031119195.1 Rickettsiella sp.
ATTTGCATCAATACACACGTAGTTACAAGTAGCATTTAGTAAGGAAAAAATTTTGGTGCGATAATGATTTTCGCTAGATAAAGAATTTATAAGGTGATGCAATAGATAAAAAGTGATCGGAATAAAAATTAAAATACTTACACCTAATGGTGAGGCTATAAAGCTTGCTAAAATGGCTGCGCCTATTGCATTGAAAAAAACAGAAACTGCCCAGGATACTAAATATCCATACAGCACCACGCTGGTAAAGTTTATAATGAGCGAAGATATAAATTGAATTTCAAAATAAACTTGATTTACATGCTTATAAATTGATGAATTGTTTAACTGTAGATTATTGAAGAATTGAGGACTAATGTTTGTTTTTTGTAACTCAATGAGGTGTTCATATACTACTGCGATATTAGTAGTTGAATTTAGTATCTGTTCTTTAATTAAATCAAATTCATATTTAAAATTTTCTTGATTAAAAATATGTTGTTTAATAAGTCGCAATAATTTTTCTTCCTCTTTAATATCTAATAAACTAAAAAAATTAACTACGGTATTATTTTTAAATAAAAAAATAAATTGTAAAATTAAATAACTAATTGCGGATGCGGCGACAAATAAAATAATTAGTGGAAAATTAGTCAAAGAAAGAGAAAAAAGAATTAGTGAAAAACTAATCCATTTTAATAAATTCGCATGCGAACTAACTGCATTCCAACTTATTGAAAAAAGGTGAAGTAAAATATTCTTTTCAGTGAATTTTTCTATTTTTTCCCATCTTGATGGGTTACTTGAGTAAATATGAACTGATTCAGTTTCGGTTGAGTAGCGTACAAGTAAATATTTACTTTCCGTAACCTTTTTTTTCAAGGCATTAAATTTTTTTAATTCTTGTTGAATGTGTGTTTTATTAGTACGGTATAATAATTTTTTAAATTTATCTACAGTTTTTTCATGGCTTAAATGGATAAGCGCTACTGGCTTTTTATTTTTTATATCTGTTTCAATTCTGAAGTGGGCTAGCATAGCTAGCTCATAAAGGTATTTTTTTCTATTTTTTATTCCTAAGTTTTTTAAATGTCTTTCTGTAAATTCAGTATCAACGATTGTCTCAATATATTCAGATAACTTCTTACCAGTTTCTAGACAACATTTTTTGTGAATTGTTATAAAGCTTTTATCCCTATCATCAATGCACCAAGGATTTTCTTTATGTTTAGAGTGAAGCAATAAAATTGCATTGAGCTGTTTTATTAAATAGTTTTTTTTTTCAGCATCACTAGTTAAATTTTTAAAGTGTAAGCGTGTAATCAGGTAATCCCAGCTATTACGTTTAATATTATAATAATCTTTGGCAAGATTTTTGAATAGTTCTAAAATCCAAGGAAGAACAGTTGAATTCTTCAACTGATCCTTTGTTACACCAGTTAATAACTGCGGTGTTTTTTTTAGACTATTTGAAAGGTAATGAAAAGTAACTTACTAAATTTTTTATTATTATTTTTTATAACATATAATACCAGATATCATTATTAAAAATAAGACAATTAATTAATGTATTTTATTAGGCGTGAAGTACTTATCTTTGCTAAATGAGGACACTTCTAGATATATATACTATTTGCATGGTTTGAGTTTACAGTTCCTTCTGTGGGTGTGAGTAAAGTAGGTAAATTGAAGAGTCCGGCGCTAGCAATTAATCCTAAAAGTGCGCTATTAGCTTTTGAGTCCAAGGAAATAATTTTATCTGTAGGTTTTAATGCGGTGGTTCTTAAACGAGTTAATTCTATCTCTAGCATTTCTGGATTTTTAGCGAAAACTGATGCTTGTAAGTTTAAACTTTCCGCTTTTGCTTCTGCATTGGTAATTAGAACTTTCTTTTCAGTTTCAGCTACTTTCAGCTGATTTTCTGCAGCGATATATTTGGTGTTAGCTTCTTGCGTAGCTTTAATTTCTGCTACCTTAGATTCAGTATAGGCTTGTTGTTCAGCTATAAGCCTTCCCATTTCAACGGCAGCTAGATTGGCGCTCGCTTCAGCAACCCGATAGGATTGTTCCGAAATCTTTTTTTCAACTTCCTTATCAAGAATTTTAATTTCTTCTATATTTAACCTAACCAGTTCTATACCATATTCTTTAAGATGTTTTGTTAATTCAGCTTTTACTAAATCTTGCCAGACACTAATAAACACTTGATTATATGCAGGTGGAGGTGCATTGTCTCTGCTTACCCTGGAAGTATTAGCACTTAAATCATCCGAGCTTTGTATCCCTTGTAAGGAGGTTTTTTGTCCCGCAACAGCCATATCGACATGTGTTACATATTCAATATGTTTATCTATTTCTGTTGGCTCAAGATTTTGAAGAGCAAGTATTGGATTTGTAATGCGATAAGCTACAAATAATCTAACACCTACTTTGACTGAATCTTTTGTATAATATTCAAATTGTGCGGAATTTGATTCGCTTGGATAGTGTCTGTTGATTAAATTGGTAGATAAAAAAGTAGAAAATTTTATATTTTCATTATCAATTAATAGTTCCCGTGATTTGTCTTTTTCTTCATTGGTTTCGGGAAATATTTTCTGTTCACCATTTTGATAATACACTGCAACAGTATTGGCTTTAGGCATTAACCTTAGCAAAGAACCACACTGAATGACAGAGTCAGCACTGTTGTAAAATAATTCATTTCCATTTTTTATATGTGTAAAACTATTTGACTGTATGAAATGTATCCCTGTATTTAATAAATGAGGAGTATTATCGACTAAAACAGCAGCAATTTTTGCACTTGGAACTTGTATGCGATAAAGGTTATCGTGTTCAATGAAGTTTAGAGATTTTTTTACTTTTCCTGCGTAAGAAAAATTATTAGTTTTTATTATGTGTACGCCTTCATCTAGGAAAATAGGCTTGCCGTCGATGACTACTTTTGCGTATTCACCTTGGTTCACGCTAACGAGGTGTCTATCTCCATAACCGATATAACCACACTCATTAATATCGGCGATTTTATAAATACCTAGTGTAGAAGAATTATCTCGAAATATTCTAAACCAAGTCCACGGTTTCAACAATGACCAAACTTTTTTTCTTCGCTGATATTTACCTGAATAGCTGGCTAATTCAGGCCTGCCGTTTCTTTGCACCAATCGTACTTCATCTAATGCTAGAATACGATATTTAAATAAAGATATTCCTAAAAAATTAATATTTTTTAGGATAGAAGGTCGTTGTCTAGCAGTGTCTTGCTGATTAAAAAGTTGAATAATTTGCGGGAGTTTTTCAGAACTGATGAAACCAATTGATGATTTTTGAACGTTTTTATCTGTTTCAATAAAACTAGCGTCTTCCATTGGCATAGTTAAACCCTTTTATTAACTTAATATTATTTAGATTATTATTAATTTTTAATAAAATCAAGTTATTTTAATTATATAACAAATAAAAATTTTTATGTTTTAATTTTCTTTAAAGTATTTTTTAGGACAAAAAAGGTGGGTACTACTGTCTTCTTTCCATTGTGCCTCAATGCAACCTGCCCCTATTCCTTCATATTCTTTTTTTGAAAAATTTGCTGTTAAAATAAGTCGATTTCCAAATTGTGTTTGTTGAACCAAACGATTCTCAGTTAACCACTTAAATTCAATTAAAGGTTCTAGACCTGCCATTTGGTGTAAAGGGGAAAAAAATTGATAATAAGCAGAAAAGTATTTTTCGTTTTTTTGTAATGTTTTTTTGTCTAGGACCCAAATAGGAGGAACGTTATAAAGATTTTGTAATAGAGCTTTTGTTTCCATAACAGCAGGAATCTTTAACTCATTAAGTTCCCAACGATCAGTGGTAATCACCGAGTCGTGAAATGCAGCTTCGTACAGTGGGAGCCGGTATCGTGGATTATAAGATGCGTTGATAAAATCGTCAGGAGCATTGTACGGTTTAAATAGGACGGCAGGTGCATTTTCAGGCCACCACGTGCCAAAGTGTTTTTTATCTTTTAAACAAGGCCAAAATGCCTGAGAAAAGCTTAAAAATCCACCATTGTTATAGGCGATAACGCCGTTTGCCCAGGATAATCCTGTTTCAGAGCCGAGTACTAATTTTTTAGCGCCACTAATATAGCGCATACGTTCGATACGGTCTTCTAAATCTTGAGCACGCGTCATAGGATGTTTTTTAGAATAATCTTCATACAATGGCTCTGCCGCATCGCAATCTATGAATATACTATTATTGCCTTTATCTGTTATTGCATCGATATTGTTGGCTATATTTTTTTCTTTTGATTCTCTTAAACGCAAGGCTTCTGCACTTAAATAACAGCCACGATTTCCAAAACCTAATAAGATATTTCCTTCGGGTTGGCGAATACAGGCTTCTGGCCATAAGTGATTAGACCAAGTTGAAGTTATGCTATCGGAAGTTTTTGGATTTTGCGCATTATCATAACTATCGTATGGGGCTATTAAATAACCCATGTTTTCCGCTGTATGAATATATGTTTTATCTATATTATCTTCATTTGTAATAGGGCTCGCATCATAACCGATCCACAAATGTTTTATTCCCAGCGCATCAAATTTACGCAACATATCACTATTTTTTCCGTCACCCCATACCCATACATGAAAAGCACCAAGCAATTTACTAACATTTGAATTTTCTAGGATCTTTCGTTTAAGGGAAACAAATTTATTTTTTTCAGCTAATAAATATCGGTAATCTAATGC
>JAVHYG010000011.1 GCA_031119195.1 Rickettsiella sp.
AAAACCTATATATAAACCTTTGTTTAATCGTCGGCAGCGTAATTTTTTTATAATATACAGGTACTAAAGTCTCCTCGTATGAATGCTGCTATGATATCTTTAGTAAATAAGCTAGTCGATGCAAATCCCGCGATATGCCTTACATTCTTTAGATGCTTTATAGTTTTTTTTTGTTTTTCTTCCTTTAACAGCTGTTTTTTTTGCAAACAACTTACTTGCATGCTTCTTTTTTTTCTGTCAGATAAACAAGTAACTGATTTTTCAAGAAAAATTTCATCTTTGAACCTTTGAATAGATGAAGCGATATAAAGTTGGATTTCTCTTTTTTCAGGTATCTTTGATAATTTTATTCTAGTGCGAACGCCCAGTAGATCTTCATTGTCTATAATAGTTTTTACATCATCTCTCGTAAGCACTCCTTTTACTAAGTTTTTTTCAAGATAAGCCAACATAGTTAGTACATAAAAAGGTGCTACCTGTCTTCTATAATTTAAAAAAGCCTCCGTTAAAAATTCAACATACCTTAGTTTATTAAAGCGATTGTAGACCATATCAAAAAAGGAGGTCCACATTTTCATATCGTCAACCATCAGTATTGTAGAAATTCTTTTAAATGAACTTTTATATTTTAAATAGTTTTGTAATTCTGGATGTTCTAATACATTGAACAAAAAATAGAGATAATGATAGCGCGTATCCATATTTTTTGAAAAATACATCACAGAAATCTCGGTTTTTACCGCAACTTCTTTAAATTGCTTAGCATTAGTTTGTAAGTGAAGATTGACGACTTTCTGCACTAAGCGGTGCATTACATACTCTGAAGGAGTAATACCAGCATTCAGCATAGAATAACTCTCTAATAATTCCATTGCCATACTTAATCTAGTCGGATGGTACATTATAATTAACATATCCATATAAATATTTTCCGGACATATGAAAGACATGATATTTAAAACTTCTAATGCGGTTTCTCCGACTAAACCCTCTTTTTTAATTAGATCAAGCGTCACTTTCCATGTCGTATAAGCCGTTTTTAAATAAGGATCGTTATTATAAATTCTAAAATTAAAATCTAATACCTCTCTACTTTTTTCTTTAAAAATTTCTATGTATTTTTCTATGTTAAAATTTATATTTATATTTCTTTGCATCTTAATATAGGCAACTGCTTGTTGCAGAGCCAATGGTAAACCATGTAATAAATGATTAAGCTCATTTATTTTATTATCCTGAGCATCGTTTACTAAAGATAACCCTTGTTTAACTAAGGCTAATGCTTCTTTTTCGGTAAAAACATCTAAAGAAATGACTGGTGCTGCATTTTTCCAATTTCTATAACGTGATGTTATGAGTAAATGAGGTTTGTTGCCTAACATCAATTTGGGTAGAAACATCTCAATTTCTTCATAGTTTTCAACATTATCGAAGATAAAAAGACTTTTTCTATCAGAAAAATACTCATAAATTTCTTCTACGAGACTTTCAAGCTTATTATATTCTCCGTACTCATCTTTTTTTTCAATTTTTAGCTTATCTGCTAGTTTAAAAAATGATTGAGACATAGCAACTTTTGTCTCACTGTTAATCCATAGTACGTTGTTATCATAATCAGCAGCATGTAACTGTGCATAGCGTAAAGCCAGTTGCGTTTTACCTATACCCCCTAAACCACTCACAGAGGCAGAAGGTCCGGGCATTAGTTCAGTACGCGAATCTAATGACATCGCTGTCATTGCACTTACAATGCTTGTCGTTTTTGCCGACGATAATGTTCGGTGAAGTTCATGAAGCGGGGCTGTTCTTCCAATGAAATTTTCTACAGGTGCTCTGAGGTTAAAAAGGATTGTTTTTTTTTCCTGAGATTTTCTTATCGAAGTATCTTGCAAGCGATTTTTAATTTTGTCCAATATAGTTTGCGCTTTTATTCCCGCCGCTATGGAATGCAGAAGATGCCGATAACTTTGCACATCTTGTTTTAGACCAGTTGATGTGTGATACGAAGTTATTTGCTCATATTTCGATGTGTAATCTTCTATTAGTGTATTTGATAAAGTTTTTTCCCAACTCAAGACATCTCGGTAACCATAGTGATCTATTTCAGCAAGTTTTATTTTTTTGTAAAACTTTGTAGAATCAACTGTGAAAATAGCAAGACCAACGTTCTCATACAAGTCAGATGTATAAATTGTATTAGCATATTCATCCTTTATTGCATTTCCTGAAATACTTAGTCTAAATTTATTAAGTTTTAGATCAAAATATTTATCGGAGTTTCCGAATATGATACCTTTGGTAATATATTCCACTGAAAGATAGTCAATATCAGCTTGTTTAGAAATATAATTCATAAACCTTATTACCGCATCTTCAGCAAGTTTTTGTATTGCGATCTTATCACCTGCTTTATCGGTAACATGCATAAATTGTGCTTCATAACTTTTAAATATTTCTACAGCCGCTTCAGCTAAATTATTACTCATATCTACTAAATTTACATTCGAAAAAAAACGAGTGATTTTTTGTGCTTTTTTCTTAGATATGTAATATCCATGACTTACTGTGCGCAAAGACGTCACCATTGAAGATATTGTTCCTATCAATCCACGTGAGACAATAAAACCGAATAGTGCACCAGTTGCGCCTGTTTTAATCTCTTGTTTTAAAGCATTTAGGGATAGTTTTTCTCCTCTGGCGATTAATTGATAAGCAGCTAGCTTTTGATTAGAATAACTAATAAAACTTTCAACGAAAATTTCTAATCGCATCTCCATACTTTCTTTTTCTAACCCTTGAACTTTAATACGCTTTGGTGCAGAACCAGTTTGCTCAGATTCGAGAATTTCAGATAATTCAGACTTTGCTTGCAAATTTCCATAACTTTGTAGTCTTTCACGACGTGCTGTATCAAGCTGAAGTTTTTCTACCAACTCTCGACGTATAGTATTAAAATAATAATGATTACGCGGTCGTTTTAACTGATAATTTAACCAATCCGTTGGCTGCATATCATTTAGCATTTTATTAAGGTCAGCGGCATTTTCTAAAGCCCATAAGCCACAGTTATAATCATCTGTTTGCTGAACGAAGTTTAGACTGAAATCATTGATTACTACATTAAATCTCCGTAAAAGTGTGTAATATTCATTGGGTAATAAGCTGCCTTGAGAATCAATATAAAATCCGTCATAACCAGAATAGTGACGTGACAACACAAGTGTCACCCAATGTAGATTACTTAAATTAACAATCAATGTAATTCGACTTCCTGGTAATTGAGCTGACGATTGGAATTCTATTATTTGAGAAGTTAATTGCGCAATTGAACCTGAAATTTCAAACTTAAATAAATTGGATCTTGTCGAGGGATTTTTAAAAAAATTAAATTCTATACGTGCAATATCAGCAATATCTTCTTGCGTTAGCCAATAATTGTATTTTCCTTTTTCAGTCGCAGCTTCAAAGGTTTCAATTGCACGTTTTTTTCGATATTTAATAGGATTTTCTGTTTTTAAAACATGTTCTTGTTTTGTTTTTGGCAACATACATTTACCTTAAAACTTAAAATGAAACTTATTAAAAATATTACTTGAAAATATTTTTTTTCAAACTTATTTCAATATTAAGATTTTTTTAGAATTAGTAGTTACAAATTGCAAGCCATTGTTTATTTTGTGTAAAGAAAAAAGCATGTTGATTAGAGCTATGCCTAAGCGTAATAGGCTTGAATTTAAGCCAAACGAGGACCGGAGTTTATATGCGCAAATGAAAACCTTTGAATATCGTTCAACGATGGAATCAAACTTACTCAGCTTAGGCAATTAGTTCTAATACAATTTAGACACTCAGAAAAAAATTTAAAACTTCCAGATAATGATTTGCTTTTCCTTAGACCAGTTATTTTTATAAAAGTATTGTTGATAGTGGTTGTTAATATTGATCTGAATCTATTTCGGATAAATATTTCGCTGCAATTTAAGAATTACCATAAGTTTAGAGGCCGCATTCACTGATCCCGTATCACCCCTTGCAGAAACCACACAAGTGCATTGACGTTTTTTTTGAGAATCATTCTCATTTGATGAGAGATAGTATATACTTTAAATAAAATATGAATAAACAAATATAAAAAAAGTGGAGCAAAAAAAACATGTCTAAAAAAAAACATACAGTACAAAAAGTTGCCGTAACTGCTAATGAATCACTAAAATCTGGTTTGTTTGCAGCTATTTTTACTTTTCAATCCAATCTAGGGGGAATTAAAGCAATCCTTGAACAGAATCTTAAATTTATTTTATTTCCCCTAGCAGCAGTGACTGAAGTCATAACTACAATTTTAGCATTAACCGGCCTAATTAACGCTGAAAATAAAAACTTAAGAAAGACTTTTGATTTTGTGTTATCCCTAGTCACTACGACATTAGTTTTAACTGCAGTTATTGGTGGACTCTATTTTGGATTTCCACTTTTCGCTATCAGTGGATTATTCCTAGCAGCTATCGGTGCTGGTGCCCTCTATAACATGGGACAATTTTTTTACAATGCTTATCGTTGGCTAAACTTATCGTCTGAAGCTAAAAATGAAAAAGTATTATATCGTGCACAGATGTTAAAATACGGTATTGCTAGCTTTATCGGACTAACAATAGTCATGGGTATCGTTACGACCATGATATTATCTATGGCTGCACCTATCGTACTTGCTACCGGTGGAATTGTAACAGCAGTTGTCCTGGTCGTTGGTGGAATATATAGACTACACAAACATTTTCATCCTACGCCTGAAAACAATTTGGTATCAAACATCACTAATATAAAAAACGATATAATTACGCATTTAGAAGATGAAAAAGACTACAGAAAATCATTAAAAAATGATATTGCTGCAACAAGAGAAAGTTCTTCAGGAAACACAGTTCATCGTATATTTGGATTTTATCCACAAGAAGCAAAGCGTAAAGAAAAACTAGCAAATTCTAAACAGCGATCAGCACTTTTAAAACACTATCTACCAGATCCTGCAAACACGATCGTAGCTACCTGCCAAAGCGCAGTTAACCAACAATCTTTTTTTAAAGATAGAGGTAAAAACGAGCTGCTTAACTTACGACATACTGAATTATTAAATCATGTTCATGAAAATACATTGGGAAACACGGAAAATACTCAGCATAACGAGCCACATAATGAACCACGAAGCACCCCCAGCATTTGGAAACAATGCTGGGATGCAGGAGCTATTATGCCTACAGAAGCTGAACACGTTGATTCATTTAGTTTTAGTTGATTTGGGTCCTATGGCACGCCATTAGCATGATAATGGGTAGAAAGCGCGGTATTTTTTAAGTATTGTAATTCCAAAAATACCGCACTTTTGTAATTTAATTATCTACTGAAATAGAATTTTTTTCCTTATCTATAAATTACACTTATAGGATGGTGGAAGCTTTTCTAAGCTTTCATAAGCATTGTCATTTTGTGCAAAAAAACTTAACTTTGATGAAATAAGCCCCCTTAACCGACTTCTTCCACTTTTAACACGTTCATCGGCAAGTAATAAAGCTTGGTTCTGTTGCTCCAAGCGATCTGTATCTTCAGAAAATTTGTTTACTAAACTTTGACTGATAAATACTTGCGTTATGTTATTACTCAGTGTATGCAACCCGCTTGTAACAGGTATCCCTATATTTTCAAGTAAAATTGGCAAAAATGGCAACACAAACAAGGCCATGCCTAAATACCAATAACTTAAGTCTCCCGTTAGACTGTAAAAACTATTAACTAGATGCAAACCCAAACTAATGTTCCAAACCGATTCACTATTTGGAAAACACCATTCCAGTAGTCGCGTCAAATAAATAACATTATAAACACCTAATTGTAATAAATCCCCAATAAAACGAATGATTGGTTTTACGTTAGAAAAATCTTTACCATTCGTCAAATAAGCATAGCTTGCTTGAGTACATGGTTGAAGTAAGGCAATCTCTAATAACCCTGCTAAAAGCGACTGTGATTTTTGCGCAACGGATTGATGCGAAAACATTTGCTGTGTTGTTATATAAAGACGGTTTAGAAAATGTATGTCATCACGTGCATGCCAGTCTAAAGACAAACCGGCTGTCTTAAATAGATTTCCTATCGGTGTATGTAAAGTCAATATACTAGCAAAATAATGACTCAGTGTAATTACCACATGTCGCTGCCAAGTAGCAAAAACCTGTTGTTGATGTTTTTTCTCGTTTAATCTTTTACGAAGCGTGGGCGACAATTGAAAATATACTTCAACTAAAGGTATTTCACGCATCTTATTGACTTTATCGAGATCCAATAGCCATTGACCAACGCTTACATGCCTTAAGTAATAATTATTATATTTTGTATGACTTATCAGATAACTTTCAAAATTAACTAATTCCTTTACATACGTTTGACTCCAGTAAATGATTCTTTGCTGATTAACACAAATACCGATTAAACCCATTGGGGTCTTTGACTTCACACATTGATTTGCAATATCAAATTCATTACGTAATGCAAGTAGAGATAAAGTGGAAGTTATTTTTGGCTTTGTGGTATCTACCTGTGCTACTAGCATAGCCCCTGTAGTCAAAGTTATTAATATAGGATTTTCATTAATAGCACGCACTCTTCTGCCAAAAAGATTAGCTACGTACGCCATAAATGCGGCTGTTGAAAGTGTTATTGTTGCTATGCCCATCCAAGCTATATAATTTACACCCTGCATCGGTTTATTTGCTAAGTACCGTTGTTCCATGTCCCTTTCTGTTAAATATATTGAACGTTTAGATCTATAACTCTTTGATACCGTTGTATGTGTAGGGTGGGAATTACGTAAAGTAGAAAAATTAAGGGCTTTCTCAATTTGATTAATATAATTTTTCAAATGTAAGGTCTTATCTAGAAAAATCAACGTGGCATTTAATACTTTTTTATACATTTCATCTAAATGATAAAATTTGCTGAATAGAATTGTATAAATAGCGTAAGGAGATGCATGAGATTCCATCGCGTTCGTAACAATTAGATCGCTTTCATTTCGTTTAAAAAACGTAAAACTGCCCACGTTTTTAAACAAAATTAACTCAGCATGTTGATTAATATCTTTAGTGGTTAGAACAATAATTTCTTTATTTTCGTTAAATACTAAGGATGACTCGATTAAAAACCAACCCTTCGACTTAGTATAGAAAATCTGCATTGATTCACTATCTTCGAGAAAAATATCCATTTTTTGATACCACTCTGTCAAAAGTGCTTTTTTAAATCGTATGCTGACGATAGGCCATGTCGTATTCAGCCTTAGACATTGTTTGTCGAAATAAAAATCTGTATTTAATCTTAAAACTAAATCATTTCTCTCTTGCGATAGTTTAACCGTAATTGATCGTTCTGAACATTCACGTTTCGCTTTTTTTATGACTTCACGTAAATCCAATGTATCTCTAAAATCATCTGAATTTTCCACATCAATGTCATATAGCGTGAGCTCAGGTAAATAAAAGGAAGTTGTATTGGGTGGGGCTAATACATATATATTTTCACCACCATTACCGACTAGATAACTTTCAGCCAAACAATCCGCAATAAAGATTTCACCTTTTTTACTGCCAATTAATGCTGTTTGGTTATTAAAGAATTGTATTGTAAAACTTTTTTTTAATCGATCAGCAATCGCAATAAAACGAGTTAGATCGTCCTCAATTGTTCTTACATTTTTTTCTACCTTAATATAAATATGATTTTCATCTAATAATTTCAGTTCAATACCTTCTGCAAAAATATAATAAGCATTTTCTGGAACAGAAAGAGAATTATTTTGACGTGAACTGGCTAAATATCTTTCATTTTGCAAGGTTAAAGAGAATAACGTAGATTCAAACTTTCTTTTTGTTAATAGTAAATAATTAATAAAATATTTTTCATGCTGTAAATCAAGTTGTGGTAATAGAGAAAAATTAAACTGAAGTCGGTTGTTTTCAACCGTAACACTGCTAATGTTGTCAAAGGGATACTCAAAAAAGAAATGCTGTTGTATAGCGTCTTGAAATGGAAACTTAATCTGAACGCTACCTGGTCGATCCTGCGGTATCATATAATTAACAGGATATGGCGCCAAGTTAGCATCAATATAATGAACTGCCGTATTCGCTCTCAATATAACTTTTAGATTTTCTGCCGCTTCGCGAGTCACATAAATAATATCGGCATTTTCTTCATTTTCACCACCTTTTCCATCGACTAAGGTAATATCTTTTGTCAGAAAAAAAATATCTTTTTTATTTGCTCGGCCATAAATGTGATTAATATTTCTTAAGCTTATTTTATTCTTTTTTAAATCACATTGTGGAATAAACCCAGCTATCAAATTCTTTTCACATAAAAATCCATTTCTATCGATAAGTACTGAAGTACTCGTATTAGCATAAAAATTTTCTAAAGCAAGTATATCGACTCCCTTGCCTCCTTCAAATAAACCGGTCAATCGATATCCTTGTAGGCTAAACAGATTGCCTTTATCACCGCCCTTATAGTGTTTCTTCCCTTCAGCAATTAAAAAAATCGTGAAAGAATCTGAGATAACAATAACTTTATCCTCTCCCTCATTTAACGCAATCAACGTCGCATTGCCTGTTCTGGTAATATCATATTCAATGCCAATCGCATTTTTACAAAAATAAAGATTTGTTTTTTCAGTACGAGGCTCTATTTTAAGGATGCTTTGTCTTGTAAGCATACCTTCTGCACAAAATAGTTTACCCTCATCAGGATCATCTGGCATATTTTCATTTAAAGTAAGATTAAATTGTATATCTAAACGTACTTCTTTTTTCTCGCGCAATGCAAAAGCAGCCGGAAAAACAAAGCGTTTAATTTCATCGTGTTCTTTTAAAAAATAAAGTCCACGCTCAATAAGATTATTATTTTGTATTTTTACTTCGATATATTGTGAAGGCCCCATAAAAAAAAATAAACGTAGTCCTTGAATAATCTTTTCAACCCAGTTTAAATGCAGCTGTTGTTCAAGGGCAGTTAAACCTTTATTTACCTCATAAATCTCGGCACCTAACCAAATGATTACTTGTAACGCTGCTCCGACAGGATTCGTGAGCACGGCTACATCCGTTAGAATTCCTAGTGCTTCAGCCGACTCTATACCCATTTCAATCCCATCGATAGCAACGATCCCTCCATTAGAAACAATACTACTTATGCGACTGCTATCTCCCAATTGATAGGCATTAATATCATTGTATAAATTATAAATAAAAAAAAGTGAAGTACCACGGGCAACGAAAGGAGATGCCATTTTTAACATTCCACCTAAAATCCTTTTTTTAGCGGGTAAAATAATGTCTTTATCGAGGAAAAGGCTCATCATTGCTTTATTTTCAAAAATAAGTTCTTTTTTTAATAAAGCACTTTCTCCCAAAACAAGTTTTTCACCCTGTAACCGCAATACCTTGGAAAATTTTCCTAAGAGTCGGCCCCCCATCAATAAACCAAAATCAATTGCAACCAACTTAAAATCACCTTGTAAAACGGCCGCTATAGTATCTTTAGTGAATAAACCTGTAGCTACAAAATCTGCTATGTGATTTACATGTTCAATGTGACGCGCAAACTTTTTTTGCATCATTACTTCTATGGATTGTTTTTGTAACCCACAACGGTCCACTACGCTTCTTTTCTTTTTATTAAAATAACAAGGTTTGAAATACTCTTCGTGGAAAATCTTTTTTTTAAATGCAATAATAATATCAAGTACTTTTTGTTGTAACAAACGTTTTTCTGCATTATGGGAAATTTTTTGTATTCGATACTTAGCCTTAGACATTAAATCGCTATTCTCTATAATTTCGGCTACATCGCGTTTATTCAGTATTCCCTTTGTCATCTTTTTTTCAATATAATCTAGTAAAACATTCATATAAAAAGGAGCTGCCTCTTTTCTGTAATTTAAAAAAGCTTCAGCTAAAAATAGAATGTATTTTTGTTTTGTAAATTGTCTATAAATAATATCAAAAAAATTAGTCCATACGTTTACATCATCCACCATTAGAGTAAGAGAAAATTTTTGTAATGAAACCTTCCTAGCAAGATAATGTTCTAGCTCCGGATGCTCTAACATGTTTAATAGAAAAGAAAGATAATGAAAGCGGGTATCCATATTATTTCCATAGTTCATAACTAGCGCTTCCGTTCGCACTGCAACTTTTTTAAATATAGAAGGATAGGTTTGTAAGGCTAAGTTAACTACTTTTTGAACTAATCGATGCACAACGTATTCTGAGGAAGAAGCTCCTGGATTTGCCATTGAATAAACCTTGAGTAACTGCATTGCTGAACTTAATTCTTCAGGTTCATAGAATTCGATAAATGTCCCTGGATAAATATTTTCAGGATAAATGAAGGACATAATACTTAATATCTCTAAAGCTAGCAGACCAATGTTACCTTTTTCTTTAATTTTTTCTAGCGTTACATGCCATGTCGTAAAAACTGTTTTTAAATAAGGGTCATTGGTATATTCTCTAAAATTAAAATTTAAGATTGCTTTACTTTTTAGTTTGAAAATTTCTAAGTAATCTTTTAAACCAAACTTACTATCCACATTTTGTTGATTTTTAATATAAGCAATTGCTTGCTGTAAGGCTAACGGTAATCCCTGCAGTACATCATTTAATTCTTTTATTTTTAAATCCTGAGATCTATCACCTATTGACAACGCTTGTTTAAGTAACTCTGAGGCTTCTTGCTCAGTAAAAACGTCTAATGAAATGACCGATGCAGTATTCTGCCAGTTTTTATAGCGCGAGGTGATAAGCACATAAGGTTTGTTATGTGGCATTAACTTTGGTAAGAACGGCTCTATCTCTTCATAGCTTTCAACATTATCGAAAATAAAAAGGCTTTTAGCCTCCGAGAAATATTCATAAATTTCTTCAATAACAGACTCAACCGGCTTATTTTCACCATATCTATCTTTCGTTGCAATATCTAATTTTGTGGCTAACTTTAAAAAAGAATGCATCAAATTAAGCTTAGTATCACAATTAATCCATAACACATTGTTATCATATTTCTCAGCATAAAGTTGCGCAAAACGTAAAACCAGTTGCGTTTTACCTATGCCTCCCAAACCACTGACTGAAGCTTGTGAGCTTCCTGTAAGTTTCTGATCTTTCGCCAAATTTAAGGCAGATAAAGCCCCAACAATCGTTGAAGTTTGTCCTGCTAATAAAGTCTGATGGATTTTATTTAACGCTGCTTCTCTTCCAATAAAATTTTCTACTGGTTTTCTCAAATCAAATATTACAGGTTTTTTAAGCGAAGGTTTTTCTACGATAGATAGCGCTTGATTAGCAAGCTTAAAAAGTACCGCTTGCGCTTTTGCTTGTGCGGTAGTTGAATCTAAAACATATTGATAAGTACGTAGATCACGCAATAAACAAGGTTTAACGTAGATGTATGGAAATACTTCTTTATAGTGGGATAAATAACTTTCTATAAGTTTGCCTTGATCCGTTTTTTCCCAGCTCAAAACTTTTCTATAACCGTATTGTTCCATCTCCGTATACGATTTTTTTTTGTAAAATCGAGTAACACTTTTTGATGAAATAATAAGACCTATTTTTTCAAATAAATCCGCGGTATAAATTTTATTTTTATAGCCATCTTGAACTTCATTTCCTGAAACACTCAGCCTTAATCTTTTAATACTCGGATCAAAATACTTATCGGAATTTCCTAATATCACAGCTTCAGTAATAAATTCTTCTTTAAAAACAGCAGGAACATATTGTTCAGAAATAAAATTAAGCGCCCTATTTACCGCGTCTTCAGCCAACTTTTCGATCGCAAGGCCATCTCCGGCTTTGTCAGTAATCTGCATAAATTGTGCTTCAAAACTTATAAATAGTTCTATTGCCGCTTTAGATAAAATAGTACTTAAATCACCTGAATTAACACTGGAAAAAATTTGCGTAATTTTTTGCGCCTTTGATTCAGGCATATAATAGTTATTACAAACAGTACGAAGTGAAGCTACTAATGAAGATACTGCGCTTGACACACCTTGAGAAACAACAAAACCAAACAGGGCACCCGTCATACCTACTTTAAGCTCTTGTTTCAATGCATCGATACTTAGCTTTTGTCCTTTTGCAATTAAATTAGAAGCGGCGATTCTTTTTTGAAAAACATCCATAAAGCTTTCAACAAAGCGTTCTAATCGAGCTTCAATATCCATTGCTTCTATTTTTAAATGTGTTGATGATACTACATCTGATTGCACTGAATACATTTCATTATCTTCAATAGGGTGTCGGTACCTTTCACGTCGTGATATATCCAAACGAAGTTTTTGTGCAAGCGTACGTCGTAATGCATTAAAATAAAAACGATTACGAGGCTTTTTAAACGCAAAATGCAAATCCTCAAATAGTTTTCCTGTATCTATCGATACTGAATTATCTAAAAATCTATTTATATCCGCTGCATTTTCTAAAGCCCATAAACCACAGTTACAATAGTCTCCCTGTTGATGAACATAAGAGCTAAAATCGTTGATTATTACCTTTAATTCGCTTTGCAAAAGATCGTAAAGCTCATCTGATAGTGGCTCACCCATTGAATCAATATAAAATCCTTCAAAATGTGTATTGCTACGCAATAAAGCAAGCGACACCCAATGCAAATTATTTAAATTAATGATTAAGGTAAGGCGATTAGCAATAAGATAAGTTTTAAAGCTTTTTAATTGCTGTATTAATTGCTCAGTAGAACCCGAAATTTCAAACCTGTATAAATCAGGTATTCTAGGATGTGCAAATGCATTATATTCTATACGCGCTATATCACTGATATCTTCTTCGGTTAGCCAATAATCGTACTTTCCTTTTTCAGTCGCTTGTTCAAAACTTTCACGTTCTGTTGCTGAACCTTGTTTATTTTTTTGTAGTGTTAACATGATCTTCCTTAAAAATGTTATAGATAATAAAATAATAATAATCCTTCATAGGAATCAATCTACGTGGCTATAACATAAAATAAATTTAAATTTCATCGAATTTAAATTTCATCGATTGTTATAGAACACAATTACGATGTTATGAGATTATTATAAATAAAAAATTAACTTATTTAGATGATTAACCTAATTAATATCTCAAATTTTAAATATTTTTACAATAATTATTTTTTTTAATAATATTTTTAATTAAACAATAAATTTTAATATTTACTCTATAAATATATTTTTTTAATAGACCTTTTGCATAAGCAAGTAACAGGCTTGAGCTCAACTGAACTTACGCAAAAAATTGAATATCAAACAGGAAAGCAAGCGTTTTGTTTTCTAATTACAAACAAAACGCTTAACTAATAGAATTAAATGAGCTTTAAAATTTTTATTACTTTTTCCTAACATTATTCTTTATTCTTTTTCTTAGGCATATAAAGATCAGTAATGGTCCCTTCAAAAATTTCACTCGCTAACATCACTGTTTCAGATAATGTTGGATGGGGATGAATGGTCAAGGCTATATCTTCCGCTTCACAACCCATTTCGATGCTCAACGCGATTTCACTAATCAGTTCACCCGCATTAGGACCTACAATCCCAGCACCTAACACCCGCTGAGTTTGAGGATCAAATAACAATTTTGTTAAGCCTTCGTCCCGACCTTGACCTAGAGAACGTCCACTGGCCATCCAAGGAAAAATTGCTTTTTCAATAGTAATATTTTTTGCTTTGGCTTCCATTTCAGTCAATCCCACCCAAGCGATTTCTGGATCTGTATAAGCAACAGAAGGTATGCAACGTGGTTCAAAAAAATGTTTTTTTCCTGCAATCACTTCTGCTGCTACACGTCCTTCAGCAACCGCTTTATGTGCCAACATAGGATTCCCCACGATATCACCAATTGCAAAAATATGATCGACATTCGTTTTTAATTGTTTATCAACAAGTATAAAGCCCTGCTCGTCAACTGTCACACCTAATACTTCAGCACTAATTAACTTACCATTCGGTTTACGCCCTACCGCCGATAAAATACGATCAAAACGTTGCGGTTTATCCAATGCGTGTTCTCCTTCAAACGTCACCCATAAACCCTCTTTTTTAGCTTCGACGTGTGTTACCCTTGTTTTTACTAAAAAGTTATAATGCTTACTCAAACGTTTAAAAAGAGGTTTAACAATATCTTCGTCTGCACCGGCAATAATTCTATCGCCTCCTTCGGCTACCGTGATTGAAGCGCCCAATGCGTGATAAACTGTTGCCATTTCCATACCGATAATGCCGCCACCTAAAACCAAAAGATCCCCTTTCGTTTCTTTCAGTTCTAGTGCGCCTGTTGAATCGATAATACGCGAATCATTCGGTAAAAAAGGTAAGCGCACTGGCTGTGATCCAGCAGCAATAATCGCTTGTTCAAATTGAATTGTTTGCTGTCCTTTTGCCGTTTGTACACTTAGTTCGTTTTTACCGGTAAATTTTCCTTCCCCTTGAATGACTTCTACTTTGCGTTGTTTCGCTAACAGTGTTAAACCACCGGTTAGCTTTTTAACAACACTATCTTTCCAAGCCCGTAGTTTATTCAAATCGATTTTAGGTTTGCCAAATTCCACGCCATAGGCTGCCATTTCTGCTGCATCTTCAATCACTTTCGCTGCATGTAGCAAAGCTTTAGAAGGAATACAGCCCACATTTAAACAAACACCGCCTAAAGTAGCTTCCCTTTCCACCAATATGACTTTTTTTCCTAAATCTGCCGCGCGAAAAGCAGCTGTATAGCCACCCGGTCCACTACCCAATACGAGCACTTCAGTTTTTTTAGTTTCTACAGTCATATTTTCCTCTTAAATAAATAGCATGAACGTAAATAAAAATATTTCACTCTAAGAAGTAACGATAAATTTCATCAGCAAATAATCAGAAAAGCGCAGTTAACGAAGTCAATAGCATTTTTAAATTTTTTTAACACCGATAGCAACTTCAAGCATGTTTTTAGAGCAACCAACGACGAATATCCGATAAACAATCTGTTAGGTGCATAATAAAACGTGCGCCTTCCGCGCCATCAATCACACGATGATCATAAGATAACGATAAAGGTAACATTAATCGAGGAATAAACTCTCCATCTTGATACTGCGGTTTATATTGCGATTTTGACACACCTAAAATTGCCACATCAGGTACATTCACAATCGGCGTAAAGGCCGTACCACCAATACCTCCTAAACTAGAAATAGTAAATGAGCTAGCTTGCATATCCGCACTCGTTAATTTCTTTTCTCTTGCTTTATTACTGACTTCACCTAACTCTTTAGCTAACTCAAAAAGACTTTTTTTATCAACATTTCTTATCACTGGAACAACCAAACCTTCTGCTGTATCCACTGCGATACCCATATGAAAGTACTTTTTAAGAATCAGCTGCTCGCCGTCTGCAGATAAAGACGCATTAAAAGTTGGAAATGCTTTCAAGGTTGCTACCACGGCCTTCATAATAAATACTAAGGGTGTTAATTTAACACCTTGTTTTTTTGCATATTCCCCTTGCGCTTTGCGAAATACTTCCAATTCAGTAATATCCGCTTCATTAAATTGCGTCACATGTGGTACTAACAAGCAATTTCTACGTAAATTTTGTGCCGTTAATTTTTTAATGCGTGATAGAGGTTTGGCTTCTGTTTCACCAAATTGACTAAAATTAATATTAGGCATCTCTGGTAAACCCATCACATCGGAATTACCACCTTGATTTAACCGATCCTTCACAAATTTCTGTAGATCTTCTTTTATAATACGACCTTTTTGACCCGTACCTGTTATTTGGTTCAGATTAAGTCCAAACTCACGCGCTAAACGCCGGACACCCGGTCCTGCATGAACATCGCCTTGCTCGTCTTCATTAGACAATGCAGCTAAAGGTTCAACCACAGGAGTAGAAGTCGTTTTAGTTTCAGATAACTCAGTCTCACTTGATATCGTTTTTTCTCGCAATACTTCAGGCGTAACTGTTTCTTCTTTAGTTTTTGCATCCGCCTCAGTTTCTAATAAGACAATCAAGTCACCCTTAGCAACTTTATTACCTACTTTAACCTTTATCTCTTTCACTTTTCCTGCAAATGGCGCAGGAATATCCATAGAAGCCTTATCACTCTCCAAAGTGATTAAAGCATCTTCCGCTTGAATGTTATCACCGACCTTAATCGGTATTTCGATAATGGCGGCAGCAGAAACGTTACCTAAATCAGGTACTCGGACTTCTTTTAAGTGTGACAATGGGTCTCTCCTCGTTTCTCATAGAGCCTAATATACTCATAGCATGGGATTTTTAGTAAGGTGCCGTGAAAATAAGCAACCTCAACCTTCATTGGTACAACATACATGAGGATTGCAAGTGGCAACACAGCCAAAAATTTAAGTGTGAAGAGTATAGCAAATTTTAAACTTTAACAGGATCCGGCTTTTCCGTATCAATATTATATTTCTTTAGTGCTTCCTGAATCTTATTACTAGAGAGCATCCCTTCTTCTACTAAAGCATGTAAACTAGCTAGCACAATATAAAAACGATTGACTTCAAAAAATAGACGTAGCTGTTCGCGTGTATCACTACGACCAAAACCATCTGTACCCAAAACCACATACCGTTGTTTGAGATATCCACGAATTTGATCAGCATTTAAACGAATATAATCTGTCGCTGCAATAACAGGCCCAGTTCGATCGTGTAAACAATCAGTCACATAACTTAATTTAGGTGTATCTCTAGGATGTAAATTATTATGTCGTTCTACGCTCAATGCTTCTTTACGCAACTCTGAAAAACTCGTTACACTCCAAATATCTGATGTAATATTAAAATCTGTTTCCAATAGTTCTGCCGCGGCAATAACTTCATTTAAAATAGTACCGGAACCTAATAATTGTACATGTCCTTTTTTCGGTTTTTTATTCTCAGACAACAAATACATTCCTTTAAGAATACCTTCCTCACTTCCCGTAGGTAAAGCAGGTTGTTTATAGTTTTCATTCATTAATGTCAGGTAATAAAACACATTTTCTTGGTTTTCTACCATGCGGCGTAACCCATCTTGAATAATCACTGCAAGTTCATAAGCAAAACAGGGATCGTAAGCAACGCAATTAGGAACAACTGAGAAAAATAAAAGATTATGACCATCTTGATGCTGCAATCCTTCGCCAGCCAGCGTCGTTCTACCTGCCGTTGCACCTAAAATAAAACCGCGCGCTTGCATATCACCAGCCGCCCATACAAAATCCCCTACACGTTGATAACCAAACATCGAGTAATAAATATAAAAAGGGATCATCGTTAAATTATTTGTACTATACGACGTAGCGGCTGCCATCCATGAACAAAATGCACCACCTTCATTGATTCCTTCTTCTAATAATTGACCTTTTTTATCTTCACGATAATACATCAGTTGATCAGCATCTACCGGCTTATAAAGTTGCCCTATGGGTGAATAAATTCCTATCTGACGAAATAAACCTTCCATACCAAAGGTACGAGACTCATCTGGAACAATCGGTACAATACGAGGGCCAATGACTTTATCTTTTAAAAGATGGCGTAAAATTTCTACAAAAACCATGGTCGTAGAAACTTCACGTTCATTAGAACCTCTTAATGAAGCAAATGTGTCTAATGCAGGTGTTTTCAAAGTTTCATCACAAGCAAGACGTCGGCCAGGTAAATAACCACCTAATTTTTTACGATTTTCTTGTAGATATTTAATTTCGATACTATCTTGTCCTGGATGATAAAAGCTTAACTTTTCAACGTCTTCATCGGTCATTTTTAGTTTAAATCGATCCCTAAATGCAAGCAGTTGTTCCTGTGTCATTTTCTTTTGTTGATGAGTGATATTTTGCCCTTCACCGGCAGTACCCATACCATAACCTTTAATCGTTTTCGCTAAAATAACAGTCGGTTGACCTTTATGTTCAACCGCCGATCGATAAGCCGCATACACTTTTTTAATATCATGGCCGCCGCGTTTTAAACGCCAAATATCCTCATTACTCATATCCTCAACCAGTGACTTAAGTTCTGGAAATTTGCCAAAAAAATGTTCGCGGATATAACCACCATCTTTCGCCCGGTAATTTTGATACTCACCATCAACCGTTTCCATCATTACCCGTTGTAATAATCCTTGCTTATCTTTTTCTAAAATCGTATCCCAAGCACACCCCCAAATTACTTTAATAACATTCCACCCAGCGCCGCGAAATACACCTTCCAACTCTTGAATAATTTTACCGTTACCCCGTACAGGACCATCTAGTCGTTGTAAATTACAATTGATAACAAAAATAAGGTTATCAAGTTTTTCCCGTGCAGCGATAGAAAGTGCGCCTAGCGATTCCGGTTCATCCATTTCTCCATCACCACAAAACATCCATATTTTTCTATTTTGTGTTTTTTCAAGATTAAGTAACTCACGATTTTGCAAATATTTTAAAAAGCGTGCTTGATAGATCGCCTGCATAGGGCCTAACCCCATAGAAACGGTAGGAAATTGCCAAAAATCAGGCATTAGCCAGGGATGAGGATAAGAAGAAATTCCCTTTCCGCCTATTTCTTGACGAAAATAAGCAAGTTGGGTTTCGCTTAAACGTCCTTCTAAAAAAGCCCTCGCATAAATACCTGGTGAAGAATGGCCCTGAATATAAAGTAAATCTCCACCATGTTCATCAGAGACGGCATGAAAAAAGTGATTAAACCCCACTTCATAGAGTGTCGCCGCAGACGCATAGGTTGCAATATGTCCACCTAATTCCGAAGAAACTTTCCCTGCCCGTAATACCATCATTACTGCATTCCAACGAATTAAAGCAGCAATATGTTTTTCTATGATTTTATTGCCGGGAAAAGAAGGTTCACGATTAACTGGAATTGTATTTATATAAGGTGTCGTTAAAGCGCCTGGTAAATCCACACCTTGTAGACGTACTTTATCGATGAGTTGTTTTATTAAGAACGCAGCCCTTTCATTGCCTTCTTCCTTTAAAACAGATCGTAGAGCATCTAACCATTCTTTTGTCTCAACCGGATCGGTATCAAAGTGAACTGTTTGCTGCGTCATAGTAATAATAGCCCTCAGAAAATAGAAACTTTTCCTAACTGCAATGATAGAGTTGGGAAAAGATCTAATATTTTTATAATAAACGCTGCCTAGGCCAAAGCCGGAATCAAGAAAATAACTAACATAATCTAAATCCCCACGTTTGCAGGGAAACACTTTAGGGCACGATTATAATTATAATAGTACCCCTAAAGTAACCGCAAAAACTATAGTAAGAAAAATAACTAAAGAACGGTCAATAAGCCTTAATGCATTTGGATAATCTTCTGGCGTTAGTTCTGCTGTTTCCTGCAAATCTAAAGCAATACGACCACTTTTTTCAAGCAATTCACGATTAAATTGTATATCTCTCAATAAGTTATCTAACCAAAATTGGCTAGTGCGCACAAAATTACCTGCTAAAGCACAGAGTAGTGAAAATAGACGAATAGGTAACCAATCAAGTACGCCCCGCACCGGGCCAGCCGACTTACCCAAGACTGGATAACTTACATGGATATGTGCCGAACGCTCAACCAAACGATAAACCAGCGCAGCAATAGGACCTAATAAAGCAAACCAAAAAATAACAGCAAAGAGTGTTTCATTCGCTTGCCAGAATATCGGTTGATGTTCACTCTCTGTATCATAAATATTCATTGGTCCTAAGCAATAAAAAAGGATGAAAGCACCGATAAGAAAAGCCAACAAGCCATGAATCAACAATACACTTAAGCCATAAATAAGTGCAACAGGTATAACAACGGGCAATACAGCAAGCAGCAATGAAATATAATGATGCTGTGTCCATGACCGATCTTGTGTCAACTGATGTATTTTATCAACATATTCTTCAAACCAATTAAAGCGGGCAAGTAAATTACCTTTATGTAAAAATCGTTCCAAACTTAAGCATAATAGTAATGTAATAAATGTCATAATATCTCCTGCTCCTGCCTAATTAAAATTCTTAATTCTCATTCGCATATAATATACTAACTGTGAATGGGTTGGCGAATTTCGCCATTTCACTCCTTAACTCTATACGATAAAGTTTTCTCATCCCTATCATAAATTTATTAACAAACAACGACCAACAGTAACTAAGTGGTGACCCGATCATTTATGCACGTGTTATTTTATTAATCTACTCGCATCCTATCATTCAAGGCCAAAGGTGTAGGATAACGTAAAACTACCCAATAAGACGAACCAACAAACGTCAAAATAGTAGCTGCTTGAATCAGATAATTTGCTTTTGCGTTAATTAAAGCGGGAGTGGTTTCTGCCGCCAAATAAGCAAGCAACAACGAAAATTCACTGGCCTGTCCTAAACGCACACCCACTTCGCGTGCAATATTTTTTTTCTCCCCAGACCAACGCAATAAAACTTGAAACAACCAAGGCTTGATTAATAGCACTAAAGCCGCTAATAAAAATGCAGGTGCGATAACTTCCGGTAAATAGTGTAAATCAAAACTTGCACCAATCGCAAAGAAAAACATAATTAAACAAAAATCACGCAATGGTTTTAAATTATCCGCGATGAAAACAGCAATCGGTCCCTCCGCAATAGAAACACCTGCTAAAAAAGCCCCTATTTCTGCCGAGAGGCCTAAAGCACGTGAGAGTTCTGCTAACCCTAGACACCATCCCAACGCGACTAAAAAAAGATATTCCTTAACCCGATCAAAACGTACAAATAGTTTACTTATAAAATAATGTTGGATAACAAAAGCAAAACCTAGTAACAAAGGAAATGTAATCAAAGTTAAACCCAGATCAGCCCATTTTGATCCCGTCATGTGCGCACCATGCACAAATAACAACATGCCAATTGCTAGTAAATCCTGTAGCAATAAGACACTGATCATTGTTTCACCAATAGGTTTGTGGTGTAACGCCAAAGTAGGTAATAGTTTTAACCCAATGATCGTACTCGAAAAGATTAAGCTAGCACCTATCAATAGACTTTCTAATAAAGTAAAACTAAATAAATAGCCCACGGCAAAACCAATGGTAGTAAATAGTGCACTAAATACTAATGTCACCAAGGCCGTTTTTCGCAAACTACTTAAAAATTCTTGTGGTGTCAGATCCAAACCGACTAAAAATAATAAGAATATAATACCTACATCACCGATGCCGCGCGCTACAGAAATATTAGGAACTAATTTCAAACCACTAGGTCCTAAAATCAAACCCAGCAATATGTAAGCAACTAACAAAGATTGACGCGTGAAAAGTGCAATCGTCGCTAAGACCGCCGCACCGGTAAAAATTACAAACGTAGAGAAAACAAAGCTATGATCCATTCATTACTCCTCCAAACATAACAACGAGGCATTACCTCCCGCTGCTGTGGTATTGATGGACAACGAACGTTCCACGCATAGTCGCGGTAAATAATAAGGCCCCCCCGCTTTCGGGCCTGTTCCTGAAAGACCCTCCCCACCAAAAGGCTGTACACCAACGACCGCACCTATCATCGTTCGATTAACGTATTGATTCCCTACATGAACCTGATGAATAATCGTATCCACGGTATTTTGAATACGGCTTTGTATTCCCAGCGTTAAACCATAACCCGTTTTATTGATCGACTCGATTACCTTATCACGATCCTTAGCCGCATAACGGATCATATGCAAAATAGGGCCAAACACTTCGCGCTTTAAATGATCTAAACCATCAATCTCAAATAAACACGGTGCAAAAAAATTGGTTTCATCTATACCCTCTGCCATTTTAACTTGATAGAGTAACTTTGCTTCGCGTTGCATACGGTCAAAATGTTCTTGTAACGTTTTCTTAGCTGCTTTATCGATAACCGGACCAACATCAGTCGCTAAGAATGCTGGATCAGCAAGTTTCAACTCCGACATTGCACCACAAAGC
>JAVHYG010000120.1 GCA_031119195.1 Rickettsiella sp.
AGTTATAGCGGATTTTTCATGGACATAATGAAAACCCAAACCCATTCGCCCCGGCGTACAATTACTTGTTCCTTGCAATAATTTGTTATTTTTATCAAAAATAATGATCTTCACATCAGGAAATTGTTTCGCCAATTCGAGGCCTGCCATACAGCCCCCAACCCCACCGCCAATTATAGCAATTTGTAGCTGTTTTTTTTTGTGAGAAGGATATTTAATTTTATTTAGCATTTTATTTTTATCTTTAACCTCAGCTTAACATAAATTCAATCAGTTTTAGAGTTATATTAATACGATGATTTATTTTCAATTAATTTTTTAATAAAGTTAATAAAAATTTTTTTCATCAAGTTTAAACCTTAAAGACTTTACTTATAATATTAATTCTAAATTAATAAATTTATGATTTCAATATTGTGACGCAATATAAGATAAACCTAATTAATAAAAATTTATTACTTTAAATAGTTACAATATAATATAAATACTTTTTTTTATAAAAAAAAATATTAATGTAAAGTTTTTAGAATTTAGTTTTTAAATTAGCAATAATTTTATTTTATTAACCTATACAAGCGCAATTTTATTTTAAATATCTGGATGCTTCTAGCCAAGTTTTTATCTCCATGTAATTTACTTTTCCGCTCGCTAATAAAGGCATAACTTCAATAAAATATATATGACGTGGCAATGTTAATTCAGATAAGCCTTTTTCCTGATAAAATTTAAGCAACTCATTTCGCACAGCCCCTTTATAGTCCGTAACCAAGATCAGTTGTTCGCCTCTTTTTACATCTGGAATACTGAGGATTGCATGATGTCTATCCGGCCATAAATCATAGATTGCATTTTCTATTGCTGCTAATGAAATCATTTCGCCACTAATTTTTGCAAAACGTTTGGCACGATCTTTTATACTAAGATAATTATCAGCATCAATTTCAACAATATCCCCTGTATCATACCATCCATGTGGCGGAGGAATAATCTCGCCAGGATGATCAAAACTTAAATATCCCAACATTATATTAGGACCTGATACTAATAAACGTCCTCCATCCTTAATATGTGGCACCGGTTCAATTTCATAACGAATTCCAGGCAAAAAATTACCCACCGTGCCTGCTTTATTCTTCATAGGTGTATTTACACTGATAACAGGAGATGCTTCCGTCACTCCGTAACCTTCAAATACGCGGATTCCAAATTTTTCCATCCATAGTTTTCTCGTTTTTTCTTTTAACTTTTCTGCACCAGCAAAAACATAACGAATACTATAAAAATCATAAGGATGCGCGTAACGCCCATAACCCGCTAAAAAAGTATCTGTTCCAAATGTAATTGTTGCATTACACTCATAAATCATATTCGGTACTTTTCGATAATGTAACGGTGATGGGTAAATAAAGGTTTTAATCCCATGATAAATTGGCAATATAATGCAGGCTGTCAAGCCAAAGGCATGAAATAAAGGTAAAGCACTAAAAAAAATGTCTTTCTGATTAAAATCAATTTGTGTTGTCATTTGGGCTAAATTAGCCTGAATGTTTTCATGACTTAATACAACACCTTTTGGTTCGCCTTCTGAACCTGATGTAAATAAAACTACAGCCGGATCACGTGGATTTGTGATTTTTTTTAGTTTTTTATCATAATAATACTGTGGAAAATAAGTCAGCAAAGCGGCAAGTAATTTATCTTTCCTGGAAATTTCTGCTTTCACATCCTCTAAATAGATCAGATGAATTCTCTTTTCACTCAAATGTAAGATTAAATTAAAGAGATTAGCCAATTCGATAAATTTTCTGGATGTCAATATACATCGAATTTTAGCAATTCTACATGCAGATTCAATTTGAGCTGAACCGGCTGAATAATTGAGGAGGGCAGGTACCCGGCCATAGGCCTGTAAAGCAAAAAAAATAATAACTGTACCTACCATATTAGGCAATAATAATCCTACAGTTTCTTGATAATTCGTTAAACGATTAAGTACAAACCCCACGCTAAAACAGCGAATCAATAATTGATTATAATCAAAGGGAATACGTGTAACATCTTCTAATACTTTGGTACGACCTTTGTGAATAGATTTCGCTTCTAAAAAAGATTGAAACAATGTCTTTTTATAATCTGTACTTCGAAATAACATTTCCACCATAATTTCATAAAGCTGACTACCTATACGTTGTCGACGCTTTCTACTACTCATCGTAGAATCAACGACAAACCTTCTGGAAGGTAAAATCGAAATAGAAATTTTAGGAAACCAACGAATTTGGACTTTTCCTCGTAAACGAGAAAAAGGGGTATATTGAGCTCCCTGCAGCCGAATAGGAAGCAAATTTGCTTTTGCATGATCGGCAATTAATCCTGGACCTTCATAAAGCTTCATTAAAGCGCCTGTCGTCGTGATACGACCTTCAGGAAAAATAACACATTTCCCCGGTTTTTTTACTTTATGAATTAAAGTTTTAATAGCTAAAGGATTTAATGGGTCCAATTCGAGTACTTCTGCAAAGTATAAAAAAGGTCTGACCCACCAAATTCTTGCCGTAAATCGATTGATAGCAAACAAAAGAGCATCGGGAAGAAAGGCATAAAGGAGCACAACATCCAGAAAAGAAGTATGATTCGCTACAATAACAACCCTATCACCCGCTGATTTATAATGTTCAAAACCATTTAATTTTACATCATAAAGACGTTTAAGTAACCAGCGTAATAAGGGTTTAATAAAACCCTCAGGTATAATGAAAACACTAGCAATAGCAATTGCCAAATTTACTGCGCCTAACAATAAAAAAATCTGAATTATCGTTAAATCAATCTTCAGTAAAAGCATAATAATTATGCTTGAGATAACAATAAATAAAGAATTAATAATGTTATTAGCAGCAATACTTCTTGCACGATGAACGGCGGCAGTATCTATTTGAATCAGGGTATAAAGAGGAACAATATAAACACCGCCACTTATTGATAACCCTAATAAATCTAAACAAATCCGCCAATTTTTGCTGAAATGAAAGAAATTACTAAAATTACTCAGAAGTTTTGTATCCAAATTTGGCAAGTGTCGAGAAGCAACATAAAAGTCGATAATAAAAAAGCTCATTAACCAAAGACTGACTGGAATCCATTGTATACTTATTTGTTGTCTTAATAAGCTATTACAAAGAAGAGAACCTAATGCAATACCTATAGTAAAAATACCTAAAAATAGTGTTACCACATTTGTATTAGCTTGTAAGATATTTTTAGTAAAATTGGGTAACTGTGTTAAAAAAGTGGCGCCGATCAACCAAAACCATGAAATAGCTATAATAGCCCAAAAAACTTTTTTTTCGGTTTTGACTAGGTTAATAACCTTAAAAGTTGATTGAATGAAATGCGAACTAATTTTTAATTCAGGATTTGCTTTAGGGGTATTAGGCACATAAAAACTAGTTAGCAACCCTATGGCGGATGAAACAACCATAACACTCGAAACCCAGATAATGCCTTCGCGGCTAACAATCAAGAACCCTCCCAATAACGTCCCTAATAAAATAGCCATAAATGTGCTTGCTTCAATCAATGCATTTCCAGCTAACAATTCATTTTTTTTCAAAAGATCTGGCAAAATAGCATATTTGATAGGGCCAAAAAAAGTAGAATGCACCCCCATCAGAAATAATGTCAGCATTAATAGACCTATCGCATTGAGATAAAACCCCAAAGCAGCCAAACCCATGAAAATCAATTCCAAGGATTTAATAATAACAATCAAACGTTTTTTACTTAACTTATCTGCTAGTTGACCTGCAAATGCTGAAAACAAAAAAAAAGGTAAAATAAACAATCCCGCTGCCAATGTAACTGACAATTGCTGCCATAATTCTGATTGCAAAACAAATTGATACGTGACAAGAACGATTAAGGCATTTTTAAAAATATTGTCATTAAATGCCCCTAGAAATTGAATGATAAAAAAAGGCACAAATCGCCAATTTTTTAATAGAGAAAATTGTGGAAATGCGGGCATGAAATCCCCTTAGTAAATTACTAAACCAGTTCGTCACAGAACCTTATGTGTCTATCTTCACATCTGCCTATTTAGTCCCCTTATTTTAATCTTTGCTAAGCGTTAGATTAACAACGTTAAGTCTATACTGATAATTTTTTAGTATAGCATGTGAGAAAATTCCAATCAGATAGAATTAAAATGCCAAAAGACTCAGCTTACTCATTTTCTTAATTATTTCCAAACCCTTTTTTCATAGATTCCTTCGCCAAAATCAATAGTTTTATAGAAAATTGCTTGGTTTAAAAATCACCCGCGTTAAATTTCTAACTGCTGACTCTAACTTGCGCTAAGCAAAAGTACAATTTTTTTAATCACACTCTTAATTCCAATAATCACATGACTACTAAAGTTTATTATGGAATATGCATTTCTCAAAAAATTGTTGTAGATGTAATTTTCCTCTTTATATGAAACATAGAATCTCATTGCTAAAATTAGTAAATTGTTTTCTTTGAGATTAGCTTATTCCGCACACATTTAATCAGTAATCACCTAAAAAACTGTAGATAGAAGGGTAACCACAATTACGTCAACTCCAAAAACATTATTAATCACAGGCTAGCTGAATAGGTCAGAAACTGTTAGAATCTCCCGCAGTTTTTGGCATTGTTATCATATCGGGGTATAGCGCAGTCTGGT
>JAVHYG010000121.1 GCA_031119195.1 Rickettsiella sp.
TAAGAGTTAAAGTTTTATGTTGTTAATCTGCCTCCTAAAGTGGGAAAGACCCTAATTCTGGCGCGCCCGGAGAGATTCGAACTCCCGACCACTAGATTCGTAGTCTAGTACTCTATCCAGCTGAGCTACGGGCGCACTGCTTGAAAAGATTGCATTCTAACAGTTTGTAATTCATCCAGCTAGCCTGCTTGTGCAATAGTTTGAGACAAATGTAGGGAATTTGTATAAGTGGGCAAGACCCTGTAAGTGTTTGCATTAACTGGTGGAGCTAAGCGGGATCGAACCGCTGACCTCTTGCATGCCATGCAAGCGCTCTCCCAGCTGAGCTATAGCCCCAAAGCCCGTCATTCTAAGCGCTGAGATCAAATCCTGTCAACGATAAAAGCCTTGCGTGAATTAGATAGATAATACCCTAAGTTAAAGCCTTATCCAGACGTTTTAATACTTCCTTCTTCCCGAACAAACGTAATGTTGCATTCATCGGAGGAGAAACATTGGTTCCTGTTAGGATAAGTCGCAAAGGTTGTGCCAGTTTTCCGAGCTTTAAAGAAAATTGCTCTGCTGTTCGGATAAGTACATTATGCAATGTCTCATCTGTCCAATCGTTAAGCGCAGTAAAATTAACTTGTAGTGCTTTTAACACGGCTAAAATATCTTTTGGAAACGTTTGTTTTTCAGCAAAATTTTCTACATAAAAAAAACAACTTTTTTCTGCCATTTCATTAATTGTTTTTACCCTATTACACTGCAACAGTACAACATCCTTTAAATCAGGACCTGTTGTAGTATTAACCCCTAATCGTTGCATTGCTCGCCCTAATAATAATGCTATTTTTCAAGGATCTTCCGTTTTTAAATAATGCTGATTCAACCAATCTAATTTTTTAGGATTAATAGCTGCGGGCGAATTATTTAAATCTGTAATATCAAAATAACGAATCATTTCCTCAGATGAAAAAATTTCTTGATCGCCATGTGACCATCCCAATCGCACTAAATAATTTAATAACGCTTCTGGTAAATAACCTTCCTCTCGATATTCAAGCACATTGGCTGCACCTTGCCGTTTAGAAAGTTTTTTGCCATCTGAACCCAATATCATCGGTACATGCGCATAGATAGGTAAAGCGGCACCCAATGCCAGTAATAAATTAATTTGACGCGCAGTGTTATTCAAATGATCATCGCCACGAATAACATGCGTAATCTTCATATCCCAATCATCAACGACCACGGTAAAATTATAGGTAGGAGCTCCATCACTACGCGCAATAATTAAATCATCAAGCTCTTTATTTTGAAAAATAACTTTTCCGTGGACCTGATCATCAAAAACCACTTCTCCTATCAATGGATTTCGAAATCGAATAACAAAAGTTTGATTTGGGATGATTGTGCGATCTCTACAATAACCGTCATAACGCGGTTTTTCTTTGCGTTTTTCCTGTTCTGCACGCAAATTTGCTAAACGCTCTTTACTGCAATAACAACGATACGCTTTGCCTTCAATCAAAAACTGCTCTAATACTTTTTTGTAGCGTGCTAAACGATGACTTTGAAAATAAGGGCCTTCATCGCAATCTAAACCTAACCACTGCAAACCTTGCAAAATAACATCAACTGCCTGGGGCGTTGAACGCTCTAAATCGGTATCTTCAATACGTAAAATAAATTGCCCCTGTTTTTTTTTAGCATACAACCAAGCGTATAAGGCGGTTCTCACGCCACCAATATGTAAATATCCAGTAGGACTGGGTGCAAAACGTGTACGAACTTCTTTCATAGATTACTCATAATTTTTATTAATTAAACAAATAGATTAAATTGCTTCTCAGGACGTGTTGACAATTGCACTAAGTCATCCAACAACAAAATCAAGAAAAAGGGACACTTTCTGACGATTGAAACGGAGTTATATCTCCCTTCCCTTTCCTTACGATACGAGGCACACCATCTATTAAATCAACCACGGTGCTTGGCTCTATACCACAAAACCCACCATCAATGATTAAATCCACGCGTTTTCCTAGCATATCACGCATTGCTTCAGGCTCTAATAACGGCAAATCACCACCAGGCAAAATTAACGTGCTACTTACCAAAGGTTCATCTAACATCTCTAATAACGCTTGAACAATTTTATTGTCCGGAATGCGTACCCCTACCGTTTTTCGCTTAGCATCTATAATCGCACGTGGAACTTCCTTTGTTGTTGCAGACAATAAAAACGTATAGGGGCCAGGAGTATTAACTTTTAATAATCGGAAAATTGAGTTTTCCAATTGAGCGTAGCTTGCAATTTCGGAAATATCTCGACATAAAAGTGTCAGGCAATGTTTGTCATCTAATTGACGAATACGGCGAAGACGCTCGATACCAGCTTTATTACTCATTTGACAACCTAATGCATAGGCCGAATCAGTGGGGTAAACGATAAGCCCACCCTTTAACAATAGGTTTGCAGTTTGCCGAATCAAATGAAGTTGTGGATTATCCGGATGAACTTTAAAAAACTGACTCACAGCTAGAACTCTTTCCTAAACCAAGGACACTGTTATATACTGAAGGCTAATTGGCCTGGTATTTTGTTTACATGCGGTTACTTTTTGATTTTTTACCTATCGTCGTTTTTTTCTTAGTCTATAAGTTTTTTGGTATTTATATTGCCACGACAGCCGCTATTTTAATCAGCCTTTTTCAAGTAATAAGTTACTGGCTAAAACATCGCTCGCTACCTAGTATACAACTTATTAGCCTTGTGCTCATCCTCTTATTTGGAGGCAGCACTTTATTTTTCCATAATGAGTTATTTATAAAATGGAAACCTACGGCGCTTTATTGGTTACTGGCTTGTGCGGCCTTATTTTCACAATACTTTGGTAAAAAGCCACTTATACAACACCTTTTAGAAACCAATATTACTCTGCCTATGCAGGTATGGTCCACACTTAATAGAAATTGGCTTATATTTTTCTTACTGATGGGCGGCATTAATCTATGGGTAGCATATTCATTTAATACCAATACCTGGGTTAATTTTAAATTATTTGGCTTCTTAGGTATAACGTTTTTATTCATTTTAATTCAAGCGATATACTTAGCCCGTTATATTCAATCAGATGAAAAAAACATGAATACTAGTAAATCTGACTCACGTAAAACCATATTGCAAAAAAAATTGACCCAAGCACTCGTTCCTACTTTTCTTGATATCATCGATGAAGGTGATCAACATATTGGACACGCCGAAGAAGGTGCTGGACATTTTGCAGTACACATAGCTTCTCCGCTCTTTCAAAATAAACCCTTGGTGGAATGCCACCGTCTTGTCTATTTAGCCCTTGGAAATATTGTAGGCAAAGAAATACATGCTTTACGAATTAAGATAATAACTTCCTAAGTTCTATCAGTATTTAACTTACTCAACCCCGCATGATATTAGAAAAAAGAGAATATCGCAGATGTTGAAGGTAAATATAGGCAAGTTCAGGTGTGATACTGGATTTTTTATAACTAGATAGGTAAAGATTGTAGATCCGGGTTCTTCGCATAAGCTGCAACTATCTCCTCAGCAATTTGGTCAACCAATCCCAATCGAGAATCTTCCGTGATTAAACCTTGCTCTTCTTTTAAATTTGCTAATCTTTTTTCTACTAATTTTTTGATACTGCCATTTGGAAATAAGCGCGCTAATACACGGCGCGTTTCTACGGGCCCCAAATGGTGATACAATCTATTACGTAGGTTGGCATCTTCCACTGTCGTACTAAACGCCCATAATTCAATTGGACCTAAGGTTAAAGTAAGTAATTGGGTATTCATTCCTTCTTTTGTTGCAAACTGGGCTAAAAAAGTAGCTCCCCCTTCTCTAGGTCCATGCACACGTGTACGTAAAGCAATCGTTGCGGTTGGCGATAAACCAAATATCTTGGCTGATTTTTCGACAGATTGCGAAGGTCCTGCATCCATAATATATATAGAAGTGGCAAACTCAACCATTACTTCATCAAAATCGTCTAAAGACTGCGATAATAAGGCAATTTGGATGTTCCATTTACGGCCTTCGCGCATATCAACAACAACTTGATCACGCACAGCTTTTGCCTTTGATGTTCTATGAAATTCGTCGAATACAATACGTTTCGGATCTTCTCTCAATTCGGCAATACGTTGTTTGTGATAATCGCGATACTGTGTAGAAATATCATTAATGTTTTCTTCACTTAAATAATAATGACGGGCTAGTATATAACGTGCCAACATATACATTATCGCCGTTTGTCTATCGGCCGCATCACCGCCGCTTTTTGCCACTTCATCAAGATCGAGTGAAACAACTCTAGCATCACCTAAATCAAAACGAGTAACTCGAGATAAAATAGGGTATTCTCGAATTGCACTGGAAATCATACGTGCAAATGCATTAATTAAAGATTCACCCGTAGGTGCAGTAATTTTTCCATATAAGTCCTCGATGATCGGTGTACGACAAATCGAAGCAGCATCTGCTAATAAAGGCATGGCATAACGTTGTGCCAGCATAGCCTCATGCGGAAAACCCGATATAAATAACGCATCCGTCACTTCCCACCAAGTGGTAAGCTGATCGGGTATGAAGCGCATTTCTTCTAAAATTCCGTCTACGAGTGGTTCAATCCCTGCAGTATAAGGATAAGGTTTTC
>JAVHYG010000122.1:0-392 GCA_031119195.1 Rickettsiella sp.
GCTTAGTAGCACAAGCACTCAATAAAGCAGCGGCTAAACTTATAAGAAAAACAAAATTAAATAGTTTCACAGTGTATACTGCCCATAAATGAAAATGTAATGTTTTAAAATATAAGCGAGCAGTATACCCGATTATATGATGGGTCTCAGCAAAGTTAGGCCGTTACCTGCACCTATCTAAAAGAAGTAAATAACATTAGAAAAATTTCTCTATCAACAATAAAACTAGGGGCGTAGAATTCCCATTACAAAAAGAGACGATTAAATTTATAAAAACTGTTCAATCGCTGACTCTACTCATTAATATTTATAATTAATTCTCTGATTTTTATATGTGCAGCATCCCAAAATCTATAGTAAGCCATGGGACGTCGTCTTTGAACAAACATTGC
>JAVHYG010000122.1:402-4675 GCA_031119195.1 Rickettsiella sp.
ATTGCCCAAATATCATCCAAATGGTAGCAACACTAACATTCTTTGTCCTGTAGAAAAACGACGTCCAAAATTTAGTCCAAGCTTATTCTTTTTTGCGAAAAATCTCATTTAGTTTAAATTTTTCCGCTAAAATAGGAATACCACACCATCCTATGACTGCTTCAACAATAAGAATAACACCAACTAAAAATGCAAATAATTTACCCAGCCCTAATAAGACACCGATCAATAAGACAATACCAATGACTAAACGGGAAATGCGTTCATTGGCTTGGATATTGCTTGCTACATTCAACATAGATAGTATCCTCTATTAAGTAATAATAAAAAGGCATCGCTCCCGACAGCATTATAGCGATACTTCTATGAAAAACACAGCTCAAACAATTAATTGTCAGGTTATTGTTCCGGAACACTTAGCTGAAAAACGACTTGATCAAATTCTAAGTGCACTATTTCCTGAATATTCGCGATCCCGTTTACAACGTTGGATACGTAATCAGCAGATTCTAGTCGATCAACAATTAAAACGTCCTCGCGATAAAATTAAAGCAGGCGCACTCATTACTATTTCAGCAATTCTTCCGGAAGAAACAAAATGGGAAGCACAAAAATTACCACTTAAAATCATTTATGAAGATAAAGCTTTACTTGTTATCAATAAACCAGCTGGACTAGTCGTACATCCCGCAGTAGGTAATCCAAACAATACACTACTTAATGCATTATTACATCATTGTTCACAATTAAAACAGCTCCCTCGTGCGGGGATTATACATCGTCTTGATAAAGATACTACGGGCTTATTAGTCGTTCCAAAAAATTTGGATGCACACACTAATCTTGTCCGGCAATTACAGGCACGGACTATTCAGCGAGACTATTACGCCGTAGTTCAAGGTGTATTGATCTCAGGAAAAACCGTTAATGCACCTATTGGACGGCACCCCAGACTTAGAAAAAAAATGGCTGTCAATGAACTTAGCGGGAAAGAAGCCATTTCACACTTTCGAGTACTAGAACGTTTTTCTCATCACACTTGGATAAAAGTTCAATTAGAAACAGGCCGCACCCATCAAATACGCGTCCATATGGCACATATCAATCACCCTTTAGTCGGCGATAAAACGTACAGAGGACGTCTTCATTTACCTAAAAAAGCCAGTGAAGTGTTAATAAATTGTTTGCGGCAGTTTCCTAGACAAGCCTTACATGCCTATCACTTAAAACTAATCCATCCTGTTACACAAATGGCCGTTGAATGGGAAGCACCGCTACCTGACGATCTGAAAATTTTAATCAGTTGTCTAAGAGAAGATAAACAACATGCTTAAACTAATAATTCCAGAATGGCCTGCGCCTTGTTGGATTAAAGCTGCCACTACGACTCGACACGGTGGCTTTAGCAATCACCCTTTTGATAGTTTAAACTTGGGATTATATGTAGGAGACAATGTTAATAACGTGGCTCAAAACCATCAACTTCTTAAAGACTCACTCGGACTAAAACAAGATCCTCTCTGGCTCAAACAAGTTCATGGAACCAGGATCATCGCAGCCAATACTTCATTTGGTCCAGTGGCAGATGCGATTTACTCCTGTGAACCTCACGTGGTTTGTGCTGTACAAACAGCTGATTGCTTACCTCTATTGATTTGTAGCCGTACTCGCTATTGCGTAGCTGCCATTCATGCAGGGTGGAAAGGTTTAGCGGCTGGCATTATTGAAAATAGCATTAAAACCTTAGATTGCCCTATCAACGATTTGTTAGTTTGGCTAGGCCCTGCTATCGGTCCTCAAGCTTTTGTCGTAGGTGAAGAAGTTATCGCCGCCTTCATAGAAAAAGACTCGAAAGCTCAAAAGTTTTTTAAACGGTTAGATAATAAGCATTGGTTTGCTAATCTCTATTCTCTCGCTAAGCAACAGCTGAAAGACCTTGGAATAGGAATAAACGCTATTTATGGAGGGAAATACTGTACTTATACTAATAAGGAACAATTTTTTTCGTTTCGACGAGACAGAATAACAGGCCGTATGGCTAGCCTCATCTGGATCAGCAATTCAAGCTAAGCAATCCCCTGCTAAAAACAAGCATTTTTGAGCTTTAGTGTTAAACAGCTTTAGTTCCATGCAATATTAAGTACAGTAAAGACAGCTTTCCCACCAAGTAAATCAAAAAGATTAAGATTTCACTGTTCTTTTCTTGAACAAGAACCTACTCCCATCTATACTAGCGGCCAATATAAACACAATACATACATAATAATAAAATCACCAAAACTCATGCGACGTTCTTTATTAGCCTGTTCGTTGGCCCTAGTCACCACATCACTTATTGCTAGTCCTTTGCCACAAGATTTCTCCGCAGATGGGACTTATAAAAACACTGTCGAAAAGCGATGGGGTGTGCTGGTTTATCATAGTTGGATGACTAATAGTAATATTGGCCCTGTTTTAACGGGGCAAAATATCCATTTAAAATATGGCACAATGAATTCCATTGATTTAGCTTATCAATTAGCACCACAAAACTCTTTGCGTCGATTTTTCCAGCCCTTAGTTAGTACAGTAGAGATAGCAGGAAATTTTACCCAGAGACGTGACCCAAACGGTCTCATTTATGAATTCGACCCCTACTTAAATTTCCGCTGGAAATCCTTTCCTTGGAACAACTTTGTCACAACAACTTTCTCTATTGGTGATGGACTTTCCTATGCAACGGGACTTCCCTTGCGTGAAGAACAAGATTCGTCAAATAACAATGCAAAACATTTATTAAATTTTTTGGTTATAGAAGCCAGTTTTGCCGTTCCTAAATATCCCGATATAGAATTTGTCGTAAGAGTGAATCACCGCTGCGGAGCTTGGGGACTATTTGGAGCAGGTAATTTAAGCTCTAATGCAATAGGCGTGGGAATTCGCTATTTATTTTAGCTTACGCAGGAGACATTTATACAATAAGGTAAATTTTCCAAATACTCATTAACTATACTTCTACTTTACTATCACAATTTTTATTTGTAACATAAATTCCCTATTTTTGAGAGTAATTAACCCTTTTTTAAGCTTATTAAAAAAGGATTAATCTATTAGGCAGCAGGCACAGGTGAATTATTTTCTGGTGATGAAATAACTTCCTCTGTTTTTTCTTTCTTAAAAAAAACCACTTCGCTGTTTGATGTACTTGAAATTTTATCTTCAATTGCCGTATTATTGTTTACCTTTTTGGACAAGGTCGATTTATTTTCTTTGTCTTTTATCAATAATTTGCTTCCCGCTGTAGAATCTAAACTATTAGCACACTCACCTACCTGCGTGTTTATCGTTGCGTTATTCAGTGCATTGATTGTCGCATTATTTTCCACAAACTCTTTAGTATTAGCACTTCCATTTTTCCCAATAGAATTTTTTGGTCGATAATAAGCTTTCGATAAACTTTTTGCCCTTATGTCGTTTCCTTTTTTTGGAGCTGTTAAATTCCGTCTTCTTTGGTAAAACATTTTATAACCTTATAAAAAATTAAAATATTAAATAAATATTCCTATGTAAGTATAGCAACTATTTATTTTTTTTCAAAAATTTTTTAAAAAAGAAATTTAATTTTTAGAAAGAGAATCTAAAACTACATTTTGAAAAATTTTCACGGTTTTTATTCGATTATTTTTTACAGCAATAATTTCCATCTTTTTATTTTCCAATTGCAATCTAGTCCCTATTTTTGGAATGACTTCAAGTTTCTCAATAATAAGGCCACTGAGTGTTTTAGGCCCGCGTAAAGGAAAAGTAAAATTTAATTCGCGGTTTAAATCTCTTAATGAAATCCCTCCGTCTACTAAATAACTTCCGTCTGCCTGCAGATAAACTGCTCGACGCAACAGCGCGGTATCTGTTGTAAATTCGCCTACAATTTCTTCTAAAATATCTTCCAAAGTAATAAGCCCTTGAATTTCGCCATATTCATTCACAACCAAACCAATACGGTGTTTTTCTCGGCGAAAATTTAATAACTGGCTACTTAAGGTGGTGGCTTCTGGAATAAAATAAACTTCTTCAGCAGCCTGAATTAACACTTCTTTACTTAACTGCTGTTCACTTAAGCTATTTAAAACCTTGCGAAAATGTAAAATACCGACAATATTATCAATGGATTTCTGATAAATAGGTAGACGGGTATATTGACTCTTAATCAATGCCTTTAAAATGGTTTCCCAGGGTTCATTAATATCAATTCCCATAATTTCTTGACGGGGAATCATAATGTCATCTACAGTTG
>JAVHYG010000123.1 GCA_031119195.1 Rickettsiella sp.
GTTGTAAGAGGCGAAGATACATTAATGTTTTCATAAGATCCCTTAAGAAAAAAATCCATTATTCTCCCTGCCCGCTCTCCCTTACTTTCATAGTGGTATAGACAAATATGACAACTTGCAAAAAAAAGGCCCCCCACAAGCATAATCCCCAGCATTGGTAAAAAAGCAGGCGTAACCGCTAAACCAAGAACACCCAATATAGCCGTAGTTGTTCCTAAAGGCAAAAGTTTGAGGAATAACATTCCTGTTCCAAACCTAATAAAGCCCGTCCACAATCTTTTACTACATTGCTTTACTTTCGTCCCTATAGAGGAGTTAGTTATACCTCGTCGAAAAAGACGATCACATTCGCGCAAAGAAATATCTGGTATTTCTATTTCGCCATAATTTTTTTGTAGTTTTTCAAAATTTAGTTCTAGGAACAAAAGCGCCTTCGTTTCTTGCCGATAATATTCCATCGCTGAATAGAAGCCATAAGCGAGACCTAAACCCAATGTAACAAGTGCTATGACAGTAGGGTTTAAAGTTACAACTAATGCTAATGCCGCCATTAGTAACCAAGAACTAAAAAATATAACAAAACATCCTATTATAAATCCATTAAAAATAGCCCGAACAAGCCTAATTTCACTTTTAGTTTTGAGAATCTTCTTTATTTCCTTACATAATTTTGACTGGCTATGTTTTGATTGACTATCATCACAACGCTCACTAAATTTGACTGTTGGGTAGCGTAAAATGCCGGTTGTTGTTTCTTGCTTAGCTAAAGCGTTTAAAAGAATCCGATGTTTAACTGCTTCTATAAAAAATTTAGTATCCTTTTTCAGATAACTTGCTTCATCGCAAAAAAGTTTATTCTGTTCATTTGTCCGCCATTTGTAAAAATTTGTTACCCAAAGACAATTAAGATAGAGAAAGGCTATTAGAATAGGTATCCACACAGTACCACCTACTACACAAACGCCAGGAATGAAATAAAAAACAAAAACTCCTATCCAATAAACAAAGCTTGCTTTACCTAGCTCATCTAAACGGGCCGTAACAAAATCCCGTATACGTGCTAACTTTCCTGTTCCATTTAGGTTAGTACTATTTGTATTTACACGAGAATTACCCCTCTGAAGTCCATTTTTTCTCTGCCAAGCAGCAAAATAATTATCAGAAGGTTTTAAATACCATTTGTGATTTTTTTTCTCAGTTGTCCATTCTCCGTATTGTTTCTGACTAGATATAAATAAAGCTATTTTTTTATTAATTTTTCCATTAATTGCTTCGAGTAATATCTCTTTTGTTACATTATTTTTTTTAATTTCTACAGTTAAATACTTTTCTAAATTTAGAAAAGCAGTTTGTCGCGTTAAAAAAGCCCAGTTTCTACGAAACCAAAGCACGACAGAGGGAATATCAGGATTATAAAAATAAGCTACGCTAAATAAATGATCATAAGGTACTGAGCAATCACCAAGTATCTCTTCAACTTTATATTTTCCTAAAATATTAAACAAATTAACAAAAAAGAAATAATTGCTAATACCTTCTCTTTTGCGTAATTTTTTATAAAAAGATATAAAGATATAAGAAATCATGCTGAAAATAGCGAAAGAAAAAACCGATCCTTTCAAGCATAGCGCATGCGGAGAATCATTAATATTGGGATAGGGATGTTCAGCATCTGGCCCAGGACATGTTTCTTGATATTCCAAATCTCTAACAAATTCATAATTATTAAAAGGTGTTGCAACGACATTATCTATTGGCGATAATATAGCGTTTTGTAAGGTATCAGGCCATTTTACTGAAGTGATTTTAGGCATAATTTCCTACCTTATTAATAAAAAACAAAGAATAACTTACCATAAGCGTCTTTAAATCTTAGTAGCCCATCAATGAACCATTTTAATAGTATATATTAATTTAGAAAAATATTATTAGTAAATTGCTAATGATATTTAATGAAAAAAATCTATAATAGTTAATTAATCCCTTAAAGAATTAATTTTAATGAAATCATTTTTAAAGTGGGCTGGAAACAAATATCGAATTATTGAGCAAATAAAGTTTTGCTTACCCAAAGGAAAACGTTTAATTGAGCCATTTATAGGTTCTGCAACTGTTTTTCTTAATACCCTCTATCCTTCTTATCTGTTAGCTGATAGTAATAGAGATCTTATTCATCTGTATCAAAAACTTCAAGAAGAAGGTCAAAGTTTTATTAATTATTGTCGTATTTTTTTTGATTCCAATTTTAATAATGCAGAGGAATTTTATCGTTTGCGTCGTTTATTTAATGACAGTAAAGAGAATCGTATTAGAGCTGCTTTATTACTCTATTTAAATAAACATTGCTTTAATGGATTAGCACGTTTTAACAAAAAAGGTCAATTTAATACTCCTTTTAGCTGCTATAAATCACCTTATTTCCCAGAAAAAGAAATGCAATTTTTTTATAAACAATCGAAACTAGCTCAAATTATTCATGCTGATTTTAGTAGCACCTTAACATTAGCGAAACGCGGAGATGTGGTTTACTGCGATCCACCTTACGTGGGTTTATCTAAAACAGCTAACTTTACCCACTATACAGCAGATGGTTTTAATAAAGATCAGCAGATAAAACTAGCAAATACAGCAAAAGCTTTAGCTTCGCGCGGAATTACAGTTATTATTTCTAACCATGATACCGAATTTACTCGAAATATTTATCAGGGAGCCATCTTATTTCCATTTTCTGTGCAGCGTAATATCAGTAGTAAAGGATCACAAAGAGAAAAAGCCGCAGAGTTGCTCGCTATTTTCAAATAGTTTTTTCGTGACTATTACAACATTATTTAAAAAATAGTGATAGTTAGTTACCAACAACACAAAATAACGCAACGAAAGTTAAATAGAATATCTAGCAATTTACGATACTATTATTTTTATTTATAGGGAATTTAGCTTTAGAAGAAAATATACACGAAATATATGAGTGTTAAAAAAATAAAAATTATTGGACTATTTATCTCTAAATTCAATCCGTATAGGACTTCCTACAATACGTAAACTTTTTCGATAAAAATTCTCAAGGTAACGACGATAGGATTCAGGTAGATAACGCGTATTTTGTCCATGAATAAGAATAATGGGTGGATTATATCCACCCGGATGAGCATAGCGTAATTTAACCGTACGACCTCGACTCAAAGGAGGCTGATGCGCATTCACTGCTAGCTCAAGTAAACGAGTTAAACGCGAAGTAGAAAGTGGATGAGTTGCTGAACGATAAGCTTGCTGAATAAAAGTAAATAAATTACCAACACCTGTCCCATGTAAAGCTGAAATAAAAATAATCTTTGCAAAACTAACAAATTGTAAACGTCTATCCAACTCTTTTTTTACCTTTGTACGTTTTTCCGAAGATAGACCATCCCATTTATTAATCGCAATAATCAAAGCCTTACCAGATTCAAGTATGAATCCTAACAGATGCAAATCTTGTTCACTAACGCCTTCTTTTGCATCGATTAACATTAAAACGACATGACATGCTTCAATAGCTTGTAGACTTTTTATTATCGAAAATTTTTCAATACTTTCGCCAGTTTTTGACTTACGACGTATGCCAGCAGTATCAATCAACGTATAAGATTTATCTCGATAATTAAAATTATGTGAAGTGCTATCACGGGTAGTCCCTGGTTGGTCAAAGACAACAACACGTTCCTCCCCTAAAATACGATTGAGTAATGTTGATTTTCCAACGTTAGGCTTGCCAATAATAGCTACTTTAATTCTTGGATATACCGACTTTTTTTGCTCATCGTGTATTTGAATATCCGCAGATTCCAGAGGGACAGGGAGACGTGCTAATATTTTATCTATTAAAGCCACAATACCTTGTCCATGAGAAGCAGAAATAACAAAAGGCTGAGCAAAACCTAATAAAGAAAATTCACTTTCCAATAATCCATGGTCCAATCCCTCACCTTTATTAATAACCAGAGTAATATACTTATTAAGTTCTCGTAATTTTTGTGCTAATAATTCGTCAAGTGATGTTAAACCAGCACGACCATCAACTAAAAATAAAACGTAATCGGCATCACTGATAGCGCGTTGCGTTTGCTGCTCCATTAAGGCATCTAACCCTTCTTTTTTTCCGGTACTTAGTCCACCTGTATCAACAACAATATAAGGACGCCCTCCGACAGCGCCTAAACCATAGAGACGATCGCGTGTTAAGCCTGGTAAATCCGCCACTAAAGCCTGACGTGTTTTAGTCAAACAATTATATAAACTAGATTTACCTACATTAGCCCGCCCAACAATAACAATACTTGGTAAAGAAGAGGTGTTCATACGGGCAATGTACTTAACGCCCAAACAGATAAACCGCCTTGCTGAGTCAATACACATATTAAGGGGTATGCCATTCTTGGACCGGCTGCGAAACTTGCATTATCATGTACTAAAACGCGTGCTAGGGGGTGGCCATCTATTTGTGCTAACCAATGGAGATACCCCTCCTTATCTCCTAATACTAGAGTATTACCCATGATAACGGGTGCAGTTAAACCTCGATGTTCCAGTGAACGACTGTGCCAAATTTTTCGTCCTGTTAAACGATTAAAAGCCCACAGACCCCCTTCACTATCAGTGATATACAAATTTTGACCTATAGCCAATC
>JAVHYG010000124.1 GCA_031119195.1 Rickettsiella sp.
TTTTAGGATCATGTGCTTGCATTTGAATTAACTGTGCACAGCCCACTATTCCACTCAATGGTGTTCGGATATCATGGCGCATGTTCTCTAAAAATTCGGTTTTGGCTTGATTTGCGGCTTCTGCTTTATTTAAAGCAATGGTAAGTGCTGATTGGGTTTCTTTAAGTTGAGTAATATCTATAGAAACACCTGCTATTCCAATAATGGTTCCATGTTTATCAAATAAAGGTCGTTTAGTGGATAACTGTATGATTTTTTTACCTGAAGGTAAAATAGCAGTTTCTTCTTTTGTCCTTACCATGCCGCTTTGAATGACTTCCCAATCATTTTTTATAAATGTTGTAGCTGTTTCTTCGTCAAATAAATTATCGTCCGTTTTACCTAAGATATCACTTTTTTTCCATCTGAAACCCATTTTATGTAAACTTTCGGTGCCTGTTCGATTCATACCCGAATAAATAAGTTTCTTATTTACGCAACGCTTCCAATAAACATCACCTGGCAGATCATCAATTATAGTTTTTAATTGAGTGATTTCTTCTTTTTGATGTTCAATTATTTTCTTTAATTTAGCTGTTTCAATATCAATATGGTTTTGCTGTTTTTTCATTTTCAATCCTCAAAGTGAAAATTAAAACTAAGTTAAATTAATAGTAGGTGTAGTAAAATTGTATGTGTGATTATCTAAAATAGAGCAGGGATTTTTGATACCTCCTGAGTTTTTAATTATCCACTCAAGACACTTAAAGCTATCTATGATAGTTTTAGAAAAACGATTTTCTGGCTGATCTTGTAACCAGGCAGTGGCAACAAAGCGCTGCATTTCTGGGTCAAGTGCATAAATTCCCGCTTTTTTTAAAAACTGATTGTTATCAAAAAATTTTTCTGCCTGCAATATGCTTATCAATACTAATGCTCTGGTTAACTGAATATCTTCTTTAGGAACAGACTCACCAGAGTTGTCAAAATTAATCGGAAATCCCCCTTTTAGAATACGAATAGTCGCGCCTCTATCAGTCACATATTTAGCTTCAGCAAAGGGATCACTAACCATTTCATTGTTCTTTTTTTGTATTGCTTTCAGTAAAGGTAAAAACTCTTTATCTTCAGAGGAACAACTAATTAAAGTTTTGTCTTTTTGAACAGTTCTAAAAGGCTCGATAGATTTAATAATATCTTGACCAGTACAACCAAAAATATAATCAGAAGAATCAATAAGATTAGTTAGGTTGCCGGTGGCATTAATTTTCTGCCGTGTAGTTAAAGAAAAAAGATGATGATCGTATACTATTACTTTATAGTTCATTGAAAGTAACTTAGTAGCTAACGCTTTGCCGATAGCTCCATAACCAATGATCCCGCATGTTACTGTTCGGTCCTGAGGCACTAAAGGAAATAGCTTATTAACAATGGCTTCTGCTATCAATGGAGACTCCAATATCTTTTTTACGGCACAATTCGCTACACCAATAACTGGAAAGGGGGGTAAGCCTTGATCGTGAAATTTAGTCAGACCCGCAGTGGTCTTTTCTACTCCTATGACTTTACATTGTTCTAGTATCTGTACAGGAATGTAACTTGTGGCGTAACCACCATGATCTAAAACTAATACTTTTTCAATATTACTCACATTTAGATGATCATTTACTTGTTTCCATAGCCAGTTAACGTCACGTGTGAAACTCTGAGCAAACTGACCCCACCCTGCCTGTGCTGAACAGGGTTGATAATAAACGCCATATTTTTTTATTTGCTGGACAACACTTGGGCATTCTGAATATTTTTTTCCTAAAATAAATATATTTTTTGACTGCGCTCCCAATCGAACCATACAGTCTATCAAATTAACTGAGGTTTGAAGAGGATGGTGTATATAGACAATGGCTGTGTTTCTTAAATTAGAAGTTGTTTTAGTCTGACTAACTATTCGTTCTAAAAGAGGAAGATACGTTACAGAGGGATTAGTAAAAAAACAGTGGGATAAAAAACTCTTAATAGGTATTATTTTTTTTCGATTCAAGGCCATATAAGGGGTCCAATTTTTATTTGTTGATAAAGCTTTATTGTACCGACAATTGCCTTGTTAGACACTTGGTTATTGAAGTAAGATGAATACCTATTGATTAAATAATTAATGAATGCATAATGTAACTATGCCATTAGATTACTAAAATAATTTACACATGTCAAAGGATTTCTTTACAGTTATTGAGCGGTACATCCAACCCGAACTACCTACCACTATTGTACATATCTTAAGTAGTGCCGATGTTTTAAAAACCGTATTTCAAGAAATTAATGATACGTTTATTGATAGTTACCTTTATCCAATTTTTATTTATTGGTTGAGTCGCTTTGTCAAAAATAATCCCACGTATTTAAAAAATTATTTTACCGGATTAGAAAATTTAGAATTTATTTGTAAAAAATTTATCAATTTTTGTTTTGTTCATAAAGTTGAACTAAACGCAGAAAAAACATTAGAAAGCTTTAAAAAACATAACCAACTTTCAGATAATGCGGTTAGGGAAGAAGTAAAGAAAATGCCAACAAGAGAAAATGTTCATCTACTTGGATTCGGATTAGATGATGGCGCTTATGAAAAAGAATTGGCAAAATTTTTAATAAAAGAAGGATTCTCTAATATAAAAATATATGGAGTTGACCCTTATGCTAAAAAGGGTACAAATATTCATTATGTAACGCCCGTTCAACTTATAGAATCAAAAAATCTAAAATTTGACATTATTATTGCTCGCTGGTCTTTACACCATGTTGCGCTTAAAAACAGATGGTCTGATCTTTTGGATTGTATGAATCAGTGTAATCCCAATGCCTGTATTGTGTTTATTGAGCATGGTTTTCTCTATCAAAAAATAACACCTATTAGAAAAAAACTATATCAGCTATTAAATGCAATATTTGATATTATTGCTAATATTGGGTTGAGACCAAGTTATTTTACACAAACGGCTCCCAATTTTGGTGCTAATTTTTTTATACGCTATCTTGATTTTAAAGATTATACTCATATTATTAACAACTTATCATGTAGCATTCATTTAAAAAAAATATATGAAATAGGGCCTAGCTTCCCAAATCAAACTATTTTTAGTTTTCATATTTCTCAATAAACAAAGCGCTTTACTTTATTTCTACTAAATCCCTAAAATTTTTTACCCTGTAAATATATTAGTAAATTGAACTGTTATTAAAAATAGAATTAAAAGTGGGTAAAAATAAATTTTTAGTTATAATTATAGTTATAGCGATATATATTTTTCTCAATGTTTTTTCTATCCAATTTAATTATACCTTATCCATGCCTATCGGTTTTTACCAAAAGGTAATAACGACTAAAATTAAACGCGCTGATTTCGTATCAGTTTGCCTTTCCAAGAAGGTAGCAGCCAAGCGATGTGGTATACCTCGCTCTACTTTGTATCGTTGGCTAAAACGTTACAAGCAAAAGGGAGTCATAGGACTACAAGATATTTCTCAAAAACCCCACCATTTTGCAAAACAAAAAGTAACCAATCAACTTAGAGAATCAATGGTAAAAATCAGAGAAATCTATAAATTTGGTCCCCAGAGAATTTCTACCCATTTATTGAGGGAACATAAAATTGAAATCTCTGCGCCGACCACTTGGCGTATTTTAAAGGGACCGTCAAGTAAATCCGTTAAAGCGTTATCGTGGAAAACAAGCTATTAAGCGTTATAGTCGCCCTATTCCTGGAGAGAGGGTACAGATGGATGTGACAAAAATACGTCCGCACTATTATCAATTTACAGCGATTGATGATTACTCACGTCTGAGAGTGTTACGCCTTTATCCGAATAAAAAAGCCGAAAACACCGTTCAGTTTTTATCTGAAGTACTTAGTGGCTTTCAATTTCCTATCCAGCGTATTCAAACCGATTGGGGAACAGAATTTTTAAACGATTTATTCCAAGAAGAATTAATGGAACATTTCATTAAATTCAGGCCTATAAAATCAAGAACGCCTCATTTAAACGGAAAAATTGAGCGTTCACAAAAAACAGATAAAGCTGAATTTTATAGTTTACTCAATTGGAAAGACCCCCATTTAGACTTAAATAAATGTCTTTTAGAGTGGGAATATTTTTACAATCGACAACGACCCCATGCATCGTTGAAAGGGAAAACACCTTATGAAAAATATTTAGAAGTGGAAAATCTAATACCTACGCAACCTGAGGTTACGCAGGCCTATTGGTACAGCCCTCCGGAACAAATTGTTCCAAGAAATAGCAAATATTTACAATGGATTAAGGAACAACGTATGTCTCACATCTGTTGAAATATCACACGTTATAAGATGGTTAAATGAAGCTACCTATAAACGTAGCCTTGACACTGACAAATTTCATCTTGATTGGGTATGCCCTTATCTTAAGGGTAAGAAATTAGGTGAAATTGACGGTGACTTGCTTGAGGATATTGCAAAAGAAAAAGAAAAGCAGGGCGTTTCTCCTGCTACTGTTAACCGGCTATTAGCTGTCTTAAGAGCCATTATGAAAAAAGCCGAAGAAAAGTGGAAATGGATTGAAAAAGCACTTTTTGGCTCTCCCCCAAATAAGTAGGCAAATTAATCACGTAAACTTATCTTAAG
>JAVHYG010000125.1 GCA_031119195.1 Rickettsiella sp.
AAATGGCAAGTCATGGAATACAAAACAACTTGCAAATGCATTACAACAATGGCAATTAGATAGCCAGGACATATGCTTTTTGGTTGGTGGTGCGGACGGTTTAGGTCCAAAATGCCTAAATGGAGCAGAAAATATTTGGTCTCTTTCCCCCCTAACACTTCCACATATGTTGGTTCGTATCATTATTGCTGAACAACTGTACCGTGCGTGGAGTCTCTTAAAAGGGCATCCCTATCATCGAGAGTAAATATAACTTTAATTCACAATTAAATTATTATGCGTTCTGCAAATCAAATTGCTATCTTAATGTAAGCAGTAATTACCTTAAACAGATATAAAGAAAAAATGATGGATCAGATGCAAGATAATCCAGGCATACACTGCCGCCATAAGATCATCAACCATCACACCCAATCCTCCGGGCAATTTCCGATCCATCCAAGCAATAGGCCAAGGCTTTACAATGTCAAATAGACGAAACAGCAGAAAACCAATACCAATCCACAACCACCCTTTAGGCGCTGCCCACATTGTAAGTCCAAATCCACAAACCTCATCCCAAACAATACCTGAGTAATCACGAACACCTATTTCGCGTTCCACCACATCGCAAATCCAAATGCCGATCAAGATAGCTAATAACAAAATCAAGCTATAATTTAATAGCGAAAAGTATTGAACAAGATAATACAAAGGAATAGCTACTAAAGTGCCACAAGTACCTGGAGCAAAAGGTGACAACCCTGAACCAAAACCAAAAGCAACAAAGTAAATAGGATTACTAAATACCCTACGCACTAACACTTTTTGCATTACTTTCTCGCATCATTAATTCTTGAATACAATTATAGCGTTTTTATATGTCTATTACATCAGATAAAATAGTTGAGCGAATGATTAACAACTAACCCTATTTCATTAGCCGGATAAACTTCAAAAGTATGAGATAAAGGATTTCTTGCAAAAAATGCCGATAAATTTTGAGAATACTTTGTTAATGCAACATTTTGGTCGTTCAAATATTTGGTTCCTGCTGCAATACCATTTTCTTTTAAATTTTGCTTTATCCTTTTTTCTATAAAGAAAAGACTCTCATGCGGCTTCTGCGGCAAGTGTTTTTTTGTAGATGGCGTATTAAATAAATCTATTTCTTTTTCTATTGAACGCTTTTGGATACATCCCACACATTCCAACAGTGACTTTCGAATATTTTTAAGCAGCATATCTTCTAATTGAACCACTCTAGCTGTTTCAATCTGATTGTTTAATAAAACAGACTGCCTTGCCACATCAGTATCTTTAACCAATGCATAAACAAGACGCTTATCAAAAACAAGTTTAGCTTGTTCTAATATTTTATCTGTGATTGCTACAACACCACCCCGATTTTTAAAAGCTATGCTAGGAGGTGGGTCCTTAAGTCCTGTTAAAACTTGCACCATCTCGTGAACGAGTTGCCGCGTCCTCTCTACAGGCAATAGTCCCTTAGCTGTTAAATATAAAGTCCCATCATCAAAAATATAAATTTTTTTGGTTAAATCATTAATACAATGTACTTGTTTTTCAATAGGTAATTCTTCAAGTGCAACGTTTGCATCTAATTCAAAATACCACTTTTGTATTGGCTCTTCTACTTTTAACTGGGAACACCAAACATCAAATAAATTAGAGAATTCACTGCTTCTAACGTAAAAGTTAGTATAAAAACTCTTAAGTCCATTGAAAATTTCATCATTTTTTGCAGTAAAATATTTTTCTAGTCTCTCCTCAAAAATTGCATCAATATTGAAAGGTTGCTTAATATTTAAACGTTCCCATAAAGACTCTAGTTCCGTAATAGTGTAGCGAGTTGATATTTCCTTGCCAAAAACTTTTTTATATTCTGTCAACGGTATTTGTCTATTAATTAAGTTATCTAAATATTCATTTTCCTGTGCCACTAACAACCTTCCTTTATCTCTATGTTGCTCCCATTGAAAATCAAGTTTATCTAAATCATCGCTCCCACCAATTTTTGATAAACGTCTATACATAATTCGTTGCGGAAATATGTAACCTGCTTCATTTAAAATTTTATCCGTTAAATAAACAATTGCTCCACGATGCCTAATATCAATTGATTTAATGGGATCAGTTTTGCCTGTTAAAGCATGTAGTATTTCGTGCAGATAAATTTGCTCAGGTCGAGATGATTCAAAACTATTCTGGTCGCTTAAATAATAGATTTTTGAAATTTCATCATCTGAAGCAATATAAATTGTTTTTGTATTAAAATCAGCGCGTGATTTTGTATTCGATTCAATGACAATACCCCACTGACTTTCAGCACCTTTGGCAACAAAGGTTTCATGATAACGATTAAAAATTCTTCTGAAACTTGGACTTTGCTTATAAAGCAACTTATAAAATTGGCGCATATTAAATAGGCTAGCACCCGCATATTCCTGAGTGTAGAAGCACTGATTAAATAAAGCATCGAAATTAAAAGTTAAATATTCGTTCGCTTTATTAAAAATTTCCTCCGTCTCCTTAACTGTTAATCGTTGTCTTAATTCTTCTTCACTCAAGGGTAAACTATCAGGCGTTCCGCCTTTTAAACTCGCTGTACTAGAAAAATATTTTCCAGTTTCTCTATCTTTAAAAATAAGGTGTTTTTTAGGATCTACTTCACCGGTATGCCAGTTGATTTCACGAAAAGCTCCCCCCTCTGACTTAACAGGAACCACACGATTTTCATCAAATAAGTGGACAATTGGATATTCGCGCCAGCTCAAACCTTGAACGCCGCTACGCACTTGCTCAGCAGTAAGTTGATAAGTCGATGGTACAACATTGCTTTCCTCAATAGCAAAAGGATCTTTTATTAATTGTATACGATCATCTAAAGGTAAATCAGCGGGCGATAGATTTAGCTTCTTAAAAGTAGTATGGGTGGCATCGATCGTAACTCGTTCACGTACAGACAACCTAGCTGATCGAGGAGTTGTTTCCGCAGTTAAAAAATCCATCGCATCCATTGAAAGAAAAAAAATACCGCTAATAATTTCTATCGCGTCTTTATCACGGATACCCTCTTCTATTGCATATAGTGGTCCAATAATAGGTATTGTACTCACCCATGTTTTTAAACCTCGTATCCAAGCACGATGATTTTCAGATTCAACCTCATATTCCTTAGCAATCCGCTTCGCTTCTAGTTCAATCGCTTCAAAAGTAATGTTTTTAGACTGATGTTTTAAGTTATCTTTAGCTTTGTTCTGTAACCAAGGATCTTGATATAATTGTGCATTGAAGCGTTCTTCAGCGTCCTGTAGTACTTTTCTTGGTTCTATTTTCACACCGAGGTAATACATTGTCCTTCCCATAATGCCATCCCAATCAGTAATTCTTAAAAACTGCTCTAAGGGCGTACCAAAATAAGTCATAGAAAGATTAGGATCATCTGCATCTATAACATAGTAACGTTTTTGATTAATTTCTTGTAAAGACATTCCTTTTGATTCAAGAAATGCGACGGTAGCTTTAACGCGATCAAATTGAGGTGGAGTCAATAATATTTTCTCAAATTCATTCGCTAAATATTCAAAAAGTTTTTTTAATTTAACTTTCCAATCTTTATCAGAAAATATGACATTATTAGATTCGGCTAAATGAAGTGCTAATAATAAGCGTGGATGAATAGGATATTTTTTATTTTCTACCCATTGTTCTTCAGTTCGTTTAAATAAATCAATAAGGGTTTTTTGATTATGATGGAAGGGGTATGCTGCGACTTGATAATAATAAATACGAATCAAAGTAGAGTCCAAAGAATGAAACAATGAACCTATATTATATTCGATACTTTCACCAATTTGATAAAATTTTTCTTTAAGCAATTCATATTGTTTATAAAAAGTTAAGTTTTTATATTCAGGAATACTTTCTAGTTCAGTACAATTTATAAGATCAGAAAAATGTTTTCCTTGTGCATTTTTAAATGCAAGTCCATTAAAATAGATAACTTTGCTGCTATTATTTATCTTTGTAGGTAAAAATAATTTATCAATAATTTTTTGTTTATGGTAGACTTTAGACAAAGCATTAAAATAATTATCTTCTAATAAATAGGATGAAAGCGTTCCATTTTCTTTTATTCCTTTAAATATATCATTTTTACTAAGTTGATTCCACACTAATGCTGCCTCATCTAAGAAACGAACATTCGGAAATAAGTCAACATCAAAAGCCTGTTGAAAAAAAACAAAGGGGAAAGGTCGTTCGTAATGTGTCATTACTGCATTAAGGACCTGTAAAGGATCACGTAATTGAAGTTTGGAACGTTCCCAATTAATCCAATTATTTAAGACATCTCTTAAATGATATAAACGAAGTTCGCTGACGGAAACAGAATTTACTACTAAATTTTCTAACTTAGACAAACTATAATTCAATACTTCCAAATAACTAGCTGCTATATTTACATCGATAAACTTTTTTATACTAAGTATGTTGACAATTTCTTGTTGTTGAGAAAAAAACACACCATCCCAAATAGCTTTTAGATCATTTTTTTTATGCAGTGACAATAGACTTTGCAATATACGTTTATTAGCTGCAAGGCTTTGCATAGC
>JAVHYG010000126.1 GCA_031119195.1 Rickettsiella sp.
CGGCGGTCCTGGCATCATGGAAGCCGCTAATCGTGGTGCATTAGATGTCAAAGCAAAAAGTATTGGTTTAAATATTGTGTTACCCCATGAACAGTCACCCAATCCTTATATTTCTCCAGAGCTTTGCTTTGAATTCCATTATTTTGCTATTCGCAAAATGCATTTTTTAATTCGCTCACGCGCTTTAGTTTGTTTTCCAGGAGGATATGGCACCTTGGATGAACTGTTTGAAGCACTTACTTTATTACAAACCAAAAAAATAAAACCGATACCTTTATTATTATTTGGTAAGCAATATTGGTCTAAACTTATAAACTTTAAACTATTAGTCAGTGAAGGTATGATCTGTCCTAGCGATCTGAAATTATTCCATTATGTAGAAACTGCAGAACAAGCTTGGAAAATTATTGCAAAATTTTACGATTTACCCATGTAATTAAAAAAACCGTATTTTTTTTAATCCCATGGACAAACAACTTGCAGAGATGGAAACTTAAAGTCTGTCTTATTCCGTGTAACTAAACGCAAATCATGATAAAGCGCTGTAGCTGCAATAAGGCTATCAATAGCAGGAAGTGGTTTTTTCATTGTATATTGAAGACGCCCCCATCTATCCGCAATAAATTGATTTATATCCAATATGCGACCTTCAAACCAAGCGGGTAATTCAACTTCTAACCATAACCTAAGCTTTTCTTTTCGATGACTATCTAAAAGTTTTTCCACTCCTTTTCGAATTTCACCTAACGTTAATACACTGATATTGAGGACGTCATTAGGTATATGGTCAAACCATTCAATCACTTTTTTCTCCGGTTTAGATCGAACAAGTTCTGAAATAATATTTGTATCTAACAAATAACTCATAAATCCGCATCTCGCGTCACAGATGAATCCCGCTTTAAACTAATGCCTGAATCCATTAAAGGGGATGCCTTTATAAAATCGACAAAGGAAGGCTTCGGTTTAAGCATCTTGTTATATTCAGCTTTTGAAATCATTACGACAGCAGGTTCACCTCGCAAGGTAATTTCTTGAGGGCCATGTAAACTCGCCTCTTTGACTACTTCACTGAAACGGGCCTTTGCTTCTTGTAATTGCCAAGCGCGCATAAAAATCTCCTCTTTAATTAGAAAGTCAACAAAGCCTAGTCTTACTAGTCATTTTAGAAGGAATATTAGAAAAAATCAAACACTTGCTTGACTCAATCTCCGTCGGCCACCTCTATTAATCTTTAAAAATAATCCTCGTTTATGTAAATAACTTACTAAATTATTTTTTTATATATAAAAAATATTAATAACCTTTTCAGTAAAAAACTATATTTCTTAAAACGTAAATTAATTTTTTATTTTTATTAAATATTTATTAATAAATCCTTAAGTTTTGAAACATATAATGTTATATGAAGAAATTTATCTTCTAGAAGAATAATAAAAGTTTACACAAAGTAAAGGAGAAGACAATGAATTTAATCCAATCCCTAATAGCCTTGGGAGTTAATAAACACCTATTGGAAGAAATTCAAGTAGCAGAAACGTACATTACAGAAAATAAACAAACTGTATTGTCTGAATTACTGACTTTCTCCAAAAAAAAACTTCCAAACTTCATCACCTATGTTGAATTAGATACAATTAAAATCAATGAACCTACCATCCAAGAAAAAATCAAGGAAATTAATAATAGTAAACTTACAAAAGAAATCAAAAACTCACTTATTACTGTATTAAATAAAGAAAAAAATAATTTAAATTCTCTAAATCAAACTACAAAAAAAAATGCTGTTAAAACTATAAAAGACACACTAAAAAATTACTACACGCAACTATTAAAAAAATCCTTACAAACGCAAGATAACCTACAAATACAAAAATGTATTGCAACGCTTTTTAGATTAGAATTTCCCGACGTAATTTCTCTAGCAAGGTTTTTAAAGCTTAAGGATATAATAGATAGTAATCATGACGAAAATGAAATGTCAATCTTGTTTGATAGTTTAGTTAATGAAATCAAAAATTATGATGCATCTACAATCCAAGCCTCTGCTCCAGTAAATAAAGATAATATAGTCCTTTCCAATTTAAAAAAAATAAATAATTTTAGTGTTTTTAGCTCTCAATTAATGGGCCTACTAACACCGCAACAATTAAACTCTGTTCCGAAACAAGCTTTAGTTACCCCTACTCAAACGCTAAAAGAGTCAGAAATTGTTGACCTCCCCTACGAGCAGATAGAGCAACGCACGGCAGCACTCATCGCTTCGCAACAAGAATCATATGTTGACAAGAAAAAAACAGGATTTGAAATGCTGCTTCAAATGGGTACAGCGTTAGCTGATTTACGCGATGCAGTAAATATTACTGTAGAAAACAGAAAATTAGATATAGAAAAACTAAGTGAAACACGAAACGATGAAACTTCAGAGGAAGAACAGTTAGATTCAGAAATTGATTCAGATTTAGAAACAGATTCAGAGTCTGAGTTAGAAGAAAAAGATGAGCAATATTGGACATATAGAGTATCTCATTGGGAACCTCAACGTATCAGTAAAGAAAAATTTGATGCAAATTTAGTTAATTCAAACGCTAGATTTTCAGAAATTTTAATAAAATTAGAACTACTCATTAAAGAAAATAAGGAGTTGAAGCATCAACAAATAGAACAGAAATTAGAGCTTCTTTCTTCATTTTTAGATAGTATTCAAATAGAAAATACAACTATGCCAACCGATAGTCCTGTATTCGCTAAGCAAGAAGAATTACAACGACTTAAAGAAAAATTAGAAAGCTTAGAAGAAGAACATTTTTCCGCCACTATATCTAACAATCCAACAGATTTTTTTACGGAGATGAGAGATAAAGATAAACTGGCATTAATTACAGAACATAATAGTAAGCTAGAATCAATAGCAACTAACATTGAAGCTACAAAAAATGAAATTAAGCTTCTTTCAGCTTCTCTTATAATCGAATTACAAATTGCAATATCAGATCAAATTGATAGCGTTTTAGAAGCAAACCGCATAGCTAATGAAAAAAATCATTTCTTAAGTAACGAGCAAAAACGGCTTCAAGAATTGATTGATACTATAACTGAACAAAACAAAAAGTTACTAGCCTCAATAGATGAAAACATATCAAAACCTGCGTTGACTGATAGCAACGAATCACCTGAACAAAATTTACACGACCTATATTTAGAGGCTTCTCAAGAAAAAGACGCACAATTATTTCAATTAGAAAAAAAAATTGAAGAATTAATTGATGAGAACACTCAATCTGAAGATAAAATTTTATATCTTGAAGAAAAAATACTACAGTTACAAACACGAATACATAATTTAGAGGTCCCATTACATACAACACCTGAATATCCCAATCCTCTAGATGGAGAAATAGATTTTGATTCATCTTCCATTAAATCTGATGAAAGTGAAGAAGAATCTGAAGAAAAATCTAAAGCAGAACTTCAAGAACAACTTAATCAACTCCGAGAAACTCTAAGTAGTCTCAAAGCTAAAAAAGCAGATTTAGAACTTCAATTAGAAACTGCAGTAACGCTTAATAAAACACTCGGAGAAAAAGCAAATGAATTACCACTTATTAAGGAGCAACTTAAAACAGAACAAACGAAAAATCGTGATCTTATTGAAAAATATAATTCACAACAATGCGCTATTGATTTTTCTGAAAAACGCATAGAGGAACTAGAAAGACTTAATAACACACTTACAGAACAAAATAGCGTCTCGGGTGATACTTTAGAAAAAAATAATGAAGAATTAACAAGACTTAAAGAAGAATTTGATCTAGAAAAAATAAAGTTAAACGATTTAAATAGACAAAAACTAGAATCTGACAATAAGCTTGATTCGCTCCGAACCACGTATGATAAACTTTTAGAAGCACATGAAACGCTTACGATAAAATCGAAAAAACTACTTAAAGACTTTGAAGAACTTCAAAAGCAAGTAGAAAAAATATCTGATCTAGAAACTAAAGTATCCGATGCAGAAACTATGCGTCAAGAACAGGCATTAACAATAGAGCAGCTTACTGACGATATTGAAGCATTAAAAAGAACCCACGAACAAAAACTAACAGAACAAACGGAAGAACATCAACGCACACTTCACAAAACACAACACAATTATCAGGAAAAATTAGATGCACTATCAACCGCCAAAGAGTTAGCAATTGAAAAAGGAAAAGCATCTGCTGACGAAGTTGTTAAACTTCAAGAGAAAATACGAACGTTAAAAAATAATCATGAACAGCTTCTAAAAACTCAAACTGAAGAAAATCAATTAAAACTTTATGAATTAACTAAAAAGTTTGAAGCTGATAGAACCGACTTACAATTATCTCTTGATATTGAAAAAAATAAAACTGAAAAACTTGAATCTGATATACAACAATTGGAAACACAACTTTCCGAAGTAAAAATAAGCAAGCAAGAATTAGAACGTAAAGTTGAAGAAAAAAGATTATTACTTAAAAGTGCAAATGAACAATTAGCTGAAAAAGAAAAAGCTAGAAAACAAGCCACTACTGAAGCTACACAATTAAAAGCTCAACTACAA
>JAVHYG010000127.1:0-1787 GCA_031119195.1 Rickettsiella sp.
AACTCGCGACCTCAACCTTGGCAAGGTTGCGCTCTACCAACTGAGCTATTCCCGCAAAACGGGACATATTGTAACTGCATCAAGAATACTGTCAAGCAGATAAATCGCGCCATGCAGCTTTTAAATAAATACACATACTCCACAAGGTTAACAAGGCAGCAATATAAAGTAATATATATCCCAACCAGGTAAATGGAATCCATCCCTGCGGTTTATAAAGCAATAAGCAAATTATTGCTAACATTTGTACTGCCGTTTTAATTTTTCCTACTGTTGACACTTTTATACTGACACGTTTTCCAATTTCAGCCATCCATTCACGTAATGCAGATACCATAATCTCTCTTCCAATAATAACGGCCGCAGGAACTGCCAAATAAGGTAAAGCATGATCACCTACTAATAACACTAACGCGGTTACAACAATTAGTTTATCCGCAACCGGGTCCAAAAATGTCCCTAACTTAGATACTTGATCAAGATTACGCGCTAGATAACCATCTAACCAATCGGTCATAGCTGCAAATGTAAAAATAATTGCTGCTAATACATGACTACCACGAAAAGGGAGATAAAATAATAAAATGAAAACAGGAATTAATAGAATACGAAGGAAAGTCAATAAATTGGGAATACCCATGAGGAAACATTACCATAATTGGCGTTAAGTGATGTAGAGTTTAACGGGTAAACTCAGCCTTTTAAAGCAAAATAAATACGCTTAGCAAGTGTCTCACTAATGCCGGGTATCTTAGCAATATCTTCAGCACTTGCGGACTGTAATGCCTGTAAGCCTCCAAATTGTCGCAATAATTCTCTTCTACGCTTTTTCCCTATACCCGAAATATTTTCTAGAGAAGATGTCCGACGTTTTTTAGCACGTCTAGCTCTATGTCCTGTTAGAGCAAAACGATGGGCTTCGTCACGAAGTTGTTGTATCGCATGCAAAGCTAAAGAGTCTGCCGGCAACACTAAAAAAGATGAAAAATCTCCTTTTGATAAAAATAAGGTCTCTAAACCGGGTTTACGTCCCATACCTTTTGCTATGCCTATCAATAAAATACCACTTATCTGTAATTCTTCCAGTACTTGTTCTGCTTGTTTTAATTGTCCTTTACCCCCATCGATAAGTAAAATATCAGGTAAATTTTCTTCATGGATTTTAAAATTTCTATAGCGTCGTTGCAAAGCCTGTTTAATGGCTGCGTAATCATCGCCAGGTGTAATGCCTTCGATATTAAAACGACGATAATCCATTTTACGTGGACCTTTTTGATCAAATACAACACAGGCAGCTACGGTAGCTTCACCGTGACTATGACTAATATCGAAACACTCTAAACGTTGCGGTAGACTACCTAAGTGGAACACCGCTTGTAGTACTTCTAACTGCTTGTAAAAGACTTGTTTATCGGATAAATGCGTAACCAAGATTTGTTTTGCATTTTCAGTAGCCAATACTAACCATTTTCGCCGCTCACCAATCGCTTTATCTGATACTTTAATTTTACGTTGGGCTCGCTCAGTCAGCGCTTTCATTAACCAGTCCTGATCCTCGATCTTTTTCGGCACAATAATTTCTTCAGGAATCGTGTGTTGCATTTCTGCTTGTAAATAAAATTGAGCTATAAAAGCTGATAATACTTCAGCCTCAGATTGCATCACCGGCACTCTTGGAAAATAGGCTTTACCTCCCAATAGACGTCCGTTTCGTACCTGCATCACATAAAACACATAGTTATTAGCCTGATGCGCCAGACCAAAAATATCAAGATCACCATGGCCAG
>JAVHYG010000127.1:1797-4583 GCA_031119195.1 Rickettsiella sp.
TTAAAGAAGCAATTTGATCACGCAAACGCGCGGCCGACTCATAATCGTATTCCGCAGCAACTGCTTCCATTTGTTGAACAAGGTCCTCAATAACAGTTTGACTTTTTCCTGCTAAAAATAAAACTGTACGTTCAACATCTTTCTTATAATCTTCGGGTGTAATAAGACCAACGCATGGTGCTGTACAACGTTTGATCTGATATTGTAAACAGGGACGCAAACGATTTCGAAAAAAACTATCTTGACAGGATCGAATCCTAAATAATTTTTGCAGTAAATTTAAAGTTTCTCTGACAGCGGCGATACTAGGGAAAGGACCAAAATAACGATTTTTTTTTAATTTAGGACCACGATAAAAACCTAGACGCGGATAACTTTGGTGACAACTTAGGATAATATACGGGTAGCTTTTATCATCGCGTAATAAAATATTATAACGCGGTTTGAGTTGTTTAATGAGATTACTTTCGAGTAAAAGCGCTTGATTTTCGGTTTCGGTGGCTGTTGTTTCAATAGAAAAAACTTGCTGCATAAGTAAACTTACGCGACTACTTTTTTGTCCTCGAAAATAGCTACTGACTCTTTTTTTTAAATTGCGTGCTTTTCCTACATACAGCACTTCCTGTTTCTTATTTAATAACAAATAAACACCTGCGCTCGTACTTAAAAATGGCAGGCGTTTTTTTAGATCATTTTGGTCTGCATGATTAGGAGCAAACAAAATTTATTACCTATTATTAAGAAAAGTAAACCGATCGTTTGAAAGTTTAGTCACCCCCGGCAGAAACCGGGGGTTCCAGAAAGAAAATAAAACGTCACGCAACATTTTCCACCCTATTCATTTTTCCCTATCACGTCCTAGATACTAGCGACAATACGGTTTAAACAAACATGATGGATCAAAATCATCTGCGCCTAAGCAACAAAAATTTTTAATTTGTCGCTGTTTTTCCTAATTGATCATACACGTCTTTAATTTTTTTAAAGGCATCTTTTAAATCAGGAAATTTATTGGAAAGTATATCCATCAGACTTTCCATCGTAGTAAAGCCTTTTTTCTCTACAACTTCATCTTGTTTTAGATCCTTAAAGAATTTATCTTGCTGTTCTTTAAGCACTTGTACTTCTTTACGCAGCTGATCACAACATGAAGTATCCTGTGCGAAAGTTGGATTTACTGAAAATATAAATAATATTAACCAAGCAATTTGTCTTATTACACGCATAGAAATGAACCTCCTTATCTTACACTAGGCCTTTACGCTTTATACTACACCCTAAAGCAACACAAAAAGACAATGTATTGTAGATTAACTTTAGGCTAGATAATCATAGTCTAAAAGCTTAACTTATGCGAAATACCTACGTTAATAATTGCTTTCTTTTTAGACTAAACATGCATAAAAAGCAATTCGAAATAATCCAATGTAGCTTACTAAATCCATAAGATTGATAAAAAGTCATAATTGTTTTCCTGATTGGTTCTTCTGGCAAGGAGTCTATCAGTTTCTACATTAAATCCTGCACTGCGTTCGATTTGTTTTCATATTGAGTCGTTGATACAACGTAGTTTAGCCTATCATTTAAGTAGTAAATATTGAATTGTTTGACTACAGTTTGAACAGGCTGGTTTTGCGGCATTTTTTTCATATGATGCTTAGGATGTCGATATGATCTTAAGAATAGCCAACTGCTGAAAGACAAGGAAGTACCGAAGTTATCTCTACAGATAAAAAATTCTGCCGACCAATTCCTTTGAAAATTAATGGAGTTTATGAATTATCCATAAATTAGGTTCTGCGTACCGTGCGCGCGATTGTTCAACATCAACCACCAAAGGTGCTAAGCCTCCTGGGATCCAATATTGACCACTTTTTAGAAATCGCAAATTTGTCCAATCTTGCCATTCGAATAGCGACCCATCAATGACCATAGAACGTGCTGCAACTTTGACTATTTTTGCTCCCAGCTTAACGTGCGTCCGAATCCACGGATCAAATGGCAACCCATCCTCTCTCTGCCAACTGCAGTATTCTTCAAACGATTGGAGCGGATATTGAGTTCGCTTGGTTGGCCGCAAAGGAACTGCCATCGCTTTGAATCTGGCTTTCTTAGAGATTTGGCATAGCTCTGCTATTAATTTAGCAGCAAGACCTGTACTGCGATAATTAGGGGAGACGGTGACAGACAATGCACAGATAATTGATGGATCCATGTCATTTTTTTTAGCTTGGTCAAGATTATTGAAGTAATTTACACTTCGCAAAACTGCCTCGTCCCAACCCTCATCTGGAAGCATTGCGGCCGCCTGGTCAATTTCAACTCCAGGTAGTGGCACAGCGCTTGCCACACCCACAATCGTTTCACCGGACACTCCGTTATTTTTTAATGCAACAATATGATATTTTGCTAAATCACCAGAAATTATTTTTGACCAGTTATCCATGCTTACTTTGCTGTGCATCATAAAGGCTGGCCACAAATCATGAATGAATTCGTTTGCAGGAGACTTCAAATCAGATCGCAAAAATAAACTAACAAAGTTAATTTCAGGTATCGTTTGCTCTTTTGATTGATGTGATTTTTTCATTGGCTTTCCTTAATTATAAACCTTTTCCGCTAATTTCCATGTCTTTTAAGCCTTTAGCAGATAAATTTAAATTTTTTATTAAAAAAATACAACTTTTTAAGTCACTCCATCATCCTCTATGTTAGAAAACATGAGTTAAATCTATTTTTTTGTGAGAATGCAATTGAAATACATTAATATGTTAATACTCATATCC
>JAVHYG010000012.1 GCA_031119195.1 Rickettsiella sp.
GGATAGAACACAGCGCGAAAAAATTCCAGTTTTTACACAAATAAAAAAAATAACTAACCGTGTTATTTCTTTTATTGCCGGCGGCTTTTACGGTTTCGGTCTGGGACAACAAATAGCAATTGAAAGTAACTTGGGGTTTAAACTATTTCTAAAAACCTTTGCATTACCCATTGTTATTATCATATTACCCTTAATAATTATTAATGCTTTTGCTAATCTTATAACCTATCATTTGAATAAAAGACAGAGGGACAAACTTTTTTTTGCGGAACACATTGATAGCAAACTTCAGGAGTTGGAATACACAAGAAAAAAAATATGGTATTTAAGTGCATCATTAAAAAGTCTTTCGACAGCAACGCTTGAAAGTAATGGGAATCAACAGCAAATAAATCTAATAACTAAGGACGATCAAACATTTTTTAGAAAAAAAAAATCGAATTTCCCTGTACCCCATACTAAATTTTTCAAAAGTCAATCTACAACACAAATAGACCTATTAGGACGTCCTGAAAAAGAACATTTACAAAAACATATTAGCTTGACACCTTAGCTTAATTTGTTACTTTGTTTAAATGTAATCGATTATTGCAAAAGGTGAGTTTTGAAAATTTATTTAGTCGGTGGTGCAGTACGCGATCAATTACTAGGTTATCCCGTTAAAGAACGTGATTATGTGGTTACTGGCGCAACTCCTGAACAAATGTTGGCACAAGGATTCCGATTAGTAGGAAAAAATTTCCCAGTATTTCTTCATCCCAAAACTCATGAAGAATATGCCTTGGCGCGTACCGAACGTAAGATAGGACCTGGATATACTGGTTTTTCTTGTTATGCTGCGCCCGACGTCACGCTGAAAGCGGATCTTGAACGTCGAGATTTAACGATCAACGCAATCGCACAAACCAGCGAAGGTGAAATTATTGATCCCCATTATGGAATAGACGATATTACTAATCGCGTTTTACGTCATGTTTCACCCGCATTTATCGAAGACCCAGTACGAATTCTACGTATCGCACGATTTATGGCTAGATTCGCTCCCTTAAAATTTCGTATAGCCCCAGAAACGATGGATTTAATGAAAGTAATTGTTCAATCAGGGGAAATTGACTCTTTAATTCCAGAACGCGTATGGCAGGAATTTTCTTTAGCTTTAACAGAGCCAGCACCACAAGCGTTTATTAAAACCTTATATGAGTGTGGTGCTTTAGCTATTTTATTTCCTCCCTTGCAGGAAATCTACGTTGAATTTAATCGAACATACGCTAAAAATAAATTTGAACCTTTTAATTTAACCGTTTTAGCACAAGCAGCTAATTTGACTGACGATCCACAAGTGCGTTTCGCTGCATTTTTATGTTCTTTAGGTAAAGGTTCATCCATCCATAAACAAGTAAACGAAAAAGGTATTCTTAGCATTCAACGTATGTGTCAGAAATATCGTATTTCTAACGCTTATAGTACTCTCGCAATAATAACAGCGCGATTTCATCTACTTTGCCATAGAGCATTAGAACTCGATGCTGATACTTTACTTAGCTTATTAGAAAAAACAGATGCCTTTCGTCGTTTGGCACGTTTTAAACAGTTCTTGCTAGCCTGTGAAGCTGATTTTCATGCCTATTCCGGATTAGAAACAAAGTTATATCCGCAAACAGAAAGAATATTAGCGGCTTTAGCAGCCGCCAAAAATATATCGACTGCCGAAACTTTAATTAAAGGGCTAAAAGGCAAAGCTTTAGGAAAAGAATTACATAAACAACGCAGCGCCGCAATTAATAAACTTATCTCTTTTAGTTAATCATTGCATGCTTTGACTGACTCTCTTAGAATGTGCATTCATTAATAAAAAAACAAAGCGAAAACTTCATATCCATTTCACTTAAATGAATAGGCTATTTCAAGTAGTGTTTTCATTTTGCGATAGGATTTTGAATGGCGGTAACGGAGATAAAGTAATAACAAAGCAATATACTAACAGAAAACTTTTTCGCATATGTCCGTAGAGGGAATCGGGATTATCCATGCTAAGCAACGAACTTTTAAGTTATGCAAAAAGTTTAGGATTTGGTGAGATCTATTTTAAAATAGATGAAGCAAATCAACTTTATGCTGTCATAGCAATTCATTCTACTAAATTAGGTCCTGCTTTAGGCGGATGCCGCTTTATTGCATATTCATCTATAGACCTTGCTATCCACGATGCCTTACGTTTAGCGCAAGGTATGAGTTATAAGGCTGCCTTGGCAAATCTCCCATTAGGTGGAGGAAAAACTGTATTGATGCGCCCTAAGCAAATTGCTGATCGCAAAACTTATTTCCAAAGCTTAGGAAGTTTTGTCAATGACTTAAATGGACGTTACATTATTGCCATGGATAGTGGTGTCACTACGACAGATATGGATAGTATCGCTTTAAAAACACCCTATGTAGTAACAACTTCAAGCCAGGGTAATCCGGCACCCTATACGGCATTAGGTGTATTACGCGGTATCCAAGCCGCCGTAAAGTTTAGGTTTAATCGTGATAGCTTAAAAGGATTACATATAGCCATCCAAGGATTAGGCCATGTCGGCTATAATCTAGCAACTCGATTACATAAAGAGGGTGTTCATTTAACGGTTTGTGATCCTAATAAAAAGTTGGCCAATCATTGTGGAAAAAATTTGGAGGCAAACGTCATTAAATCAGAAGATATTTATTCAGTTGAATGCGATATTTTTTCACCCTGTGCCTTAGGTGCTATTTTAAATGATGAATCAATCTCACAATTAAAAACAATGATTGTTGCAGGCGCCGCAAATAATCAACTTGCAGAACCACGACATGCCAAACTATTGCAAGAAAAAGGAATTTTGTACACTCCTGACTACGTCATTAACGCTGGCGGTCTGATTTATGCTTACACAGAATACCGTAATGGTCACAAAGAATTTGTACAACAAAAAATACACGGGATTTACGATACCTTATTAGAAATATTTAAACAAGCAGACGATAAAAACAAACTTCCTCATGAGGTTGCCAATAGCATGGCTGAAATACGGCTAACATCCACGTCCCAAGCGGTTCTAAATAGCTTAATATTTTAAGAATTAATTATGGAAGTTGCAAAGTTTTCTATCGAATATACCCGTTTTTTAGATACAGAAGGTAAACCTATGCAGAACTTACCTACTTTTCCAAAAAAAGAAACCCTACTTTTACTTTATAAATATATGTTACTAACGAGACTTTTCGATAATAAAGCAGTTAATTTACAAAGAACGGGGAGACTCAACACCTATGCATCGATCCTTGGCCAAGAAGCTATCTCGGTAGGCATCGGCGCTAGCATGAAAAAAGAAGACATTTTATGCCCTTTTTACCGCGATTATGGTGCCCAATTGATGCGTGGTGTAAAAATGAGTGAGATACTTAGTTTTTGGAAAGGTAATGAATGGGGTAATTATTTCAGCAAATGTCCAAACGATTTTCCCATTTGCGTTCCTATTGCGACACAACTTTTGCATGCAGCTGGTGTTGCTACTGCTTTTAAACTTCGTAAAAAATCTAACGTAGTCCTCACTACCTGCGGTGATGGTGCTACTTCTGAAGGTGATTTCTATGAGGCTCTAAATATTGCAGGCGTTTGGCAATTACCTATTGTATTTGTAATTAATAACAATCAATGGGCTATTTCCATTCCTCGTAAAAATCAAACCCACGCACAAACACTAGCCCAAAAAGCTATCGCTGCAGGTATTCATGGTGAACAAGTCGATGGCAATGATGTCATTGCCGTAAAATTTGTTATAGAAAAAGCCCTTACTAAAGCACGTGAAAAAAAAGGTCCTAGTGTCATTGAAGCCTTATGCTATCGTTTAAGCGATCATACAACAGCCGATGACGCTACACGATACCGCACCACAGATGAGCTTCAGCAGGCTTGGAAAGAAGAACCGCTAGTGCGTTTACGCAAATATTTATTTAATCAAAAAATTTTGTCTAGGGAGGAAGAAAAAAAATTAACTGAAAAATGTAATACATCCATAGAAATAGCTATAGATGAATACTTTTCCCTTCCTAAACCAGAATTGACTGATATATTTAATTACCATTTTGAAAAATTACCGAATGATCTAGAAGAGCAATGCATAGAAGCGAATGCGTTGTTTCACTTAAACAAGATGCAAAACAAATGACGGAAATAACATTAATAGGAGCGATTAATCAAGCACTGCGCTACGAAATGACTAATGATAAAGACGTTATTTTATTAGGTGAAGACATCGGCGTTAATGGCGGTGTTTTTCGCGCAACGCAAAATCTCTTCGATGTATTCGGTGCAGATCGGGTTTTAGATACACCCCTTGCTGAATCAATGATAGCTGGTCTTTCGATTGGCATGGCCACACAAGGATTAAAACCGGTTGCAGAATTTCAGTTTATGGGATTTAGCTATCCTGCACTTGACCAAATTATTAATCATGCTGCACGCATAAGAAATCGAACACGTGGTCGCTTACATTGTCCCTTAGTTTTCCGCATGCCTTATGGCTCAGGAATTCATGCACCAGAGCACCATTCCGAAAGTACAGAGGCTATTTTTGCCCATATTCCGGGTTTGCGCGTTGTCATTCCCTCTTCGCCAGCACGAGCCTATGGTTTACTACTTGCTGCCATTCGCGATCCCGATCCTGTAATTTTTTTAGAGCCGACACGGTTGTATCGATTACATAAACAATACGTAAAAGATAACGGTGAAGCGCTACCTTTAGATCAGTGTTTTCTATTGCGTGAAGGAAAGGATATTACTTTAATAAGCTGGGGTGCTATGTTACACGAAACAATAATAGCAGCCGATATTCTGCTTAAAAACAAACTAAGTGCAGACATTATTGATATTGCCACTCTGAAACCATTAGATGATACGCTCCTTCTAAATTCTTTAGAAAAAACAGGACGCTGTGTCATTATTCATGAAGCCGCACGATTTTGTGGTGTCGGCGCAGAAATTGCGGCACAATTAAGTGAAAAAGCGTTTTTATCATTAAAAGCGCCGATACAACGTGTTACAGGTTATGATGTTACTGTCCCTTATGCGCAGTTAGAAAAACAGTATCTACCGAGTCTTACAAAAATTATCAATGTTATAGAACAAACATTGGAGTTTGCATGACATTATTTTATTTACCTGATTTAGGCGAAGGTTTGCCAGATGCAGAAATTAGACATTGGTACATCAACGTAGGCGATATAATAAAAATAGATCAACCTATGTTAGCGATGGAAACAGCCAAAGCAGTCGTTGATATTCCCGCCCCTTTTAGTGGCAAAGTAATCCAATTATTCGGAAAACCAGGCGATATTATTAAAATAGGGAAACCGTTGCTTGATATTGAAGAAGTTAATAAACAAAAAAATTTAAGTGAAAAAGCAACCGTTGTCGGAAACTTGCAGACTACTGACACGATTATTGATGAAGCTGCTATAGGCATTAAACCCAACATAACACCACAACATCACATTATCAAAGCAACACCTTCTATTCGTGCGCTAGCAAAAAAGATGCAGGTTGATTTAACGCGCTGTGTAGGATCAGGTCCAACAGGCCAAATTACGGTATCTGATTTAGAAAATGCAGTAAAAAACCAAGAAAAAAAAATGACCTTAACCTCTCTTAAAAAACCTATCGAAGGTTATGAACCTTTGCATGGCGTCCGTCGCGCAATGGCCATCGCAATGAGCAAATCACATCAAAGCGTCGTACCAGTAACCCTCGTTGATGACGCTGACATTCATGCTTGGCCCGAAAAAACAGACGTTACCTTACGCGTAATACAGGCTATCAAGGCTGCATGTCAACGTGAACCACGACTCAATGCTTGGTTTAATGATACAAATTTATCTTTACGTCAACATCACCATATTAATTTAGGGATTGCAATAGACACATCTGAAGGGCTATTTGTAGCTGTCATAAAAGATATTGCCCAATGTAGCGCAACTAACATACGCGATACACTTAATCGATTTAAATCAGAAGTAAAAAATCGCAATATTACGCCAGAAGAATTTTCAGATGCGACATTTGTACTATCTAATGTCGGTGTTTTCGGGGGAACGCGGTATGCAACACCTATTGTCACCCCGCCGATGGTCGCTATTTTAGCCGTAGGTCGAATTACAGAAGCAGTTGTTCCAGAGAGAGGAAAACCAGCTATACATAAACTTTTACCCTTATCATTAACTGTGGATCATCGTGCTATTACCGGTGGTGAAGCAGCAAGATTTTTATCAGAATTAATCAAAGATTTACAAACCACTTAAAAAAAATGATTCCAGTTCAGACACGCAAACGTTTTGGCCAACATTTTCTACATGAAGCTTTCATTGTGGAAAAAATAATATCGGCTATTGATCCTAAAAAAACAGATAACATGCTGGAAATTGGTCCAGGTTTAGGAGCGCTTACGCAACGATTATTACCTCATGTAACCTATTTAACTGTAGTTGAACTAGATAAAGATCTCATTCCTCTTCTAAAAAGACAATGCGCTAACTTAGGAGAATTAACTGTTTATCAAGCCGATGCTTTAAAATTCGATTTGCGATCTTTAAATGTGACAATTACACCTTGGCGAATTGTTGGCAATCTTCCTTATAATATTTCCACACCTTTATTATTTCATCTATTAGAACAAATCCATGTTATTCAGGACATGCACTTTATGCTACAAAAAGAAGTTGTCGAACGCATCACTGCTCAACCTGGAGATAAACATTACGGACGTTTAAGTGTCATGATGCAATACTATTGTCAAGCTAAAAAATTATTTACCGTTAAACCCGGCGCATTTCAACCGCCACCTAAAGTAGACTCTGCTGTTATTCGTCTTATTCCATATAAAATACCACCTTGGCAAGCAGATGATCCCCTATTATTCGCAGAAATAGTACGAACCGCCTTCAGTCATCGCCGTAAAATGCTACGAAATAATTTAGGGAAGTTAATCAATACTAAACAATTCGAATTATTGGATATTGACACAACAAAACGGCCAGAACAACTTTCTATTTCTGATTATGTGAACATAAGTAATTTTCTAGCTACATTAAACTAAGTTTGAAAAAATCCAATAGCAAATGATAGCTTATCCTTAATTTTATTATATGCACATATAGGTTTTTTAACTTTAAATAGTTAAAAATATCCCGAAATTTTAGCTCGCTTGACGAAATTTAAACTAAAATTCAAGTAACCGGAAGTGTAACGCCTTTCTGTCCTTGATATTTTCCTTGTCGATCACGATAAGAAACTTGACAAATTTCATCCGACTCTAAAAATAACATTTGTGCGACACCTTCATTCGCATAAATCTTGGCTGGTAAAGGCGTTGTATTGGAAAATTCCAGTGTCACTTGACCCTCCCATTCAGGCTCTAAGGGTGTGACATTCACAATAATACCGCAACGTGCATAAGTTGATTTCCCTAAACAAATCGTCAAAATATTTCTCGGAATACGAAAATATTCAACGGTATGCGCCAACGCAAAAGAATTTGGTGGAATAATACAAACATCCCCTTTAATCTCAACAAAACTTTCTTTAGAAAAACATTTTGGATCAACAACTCCAGAATTGATATTGGTAAAAACACGAAATTCATTGGCACAACGTACATCATAACCATAACTTGATACGCCATAGGAAATAATCCGACCTGAATCATTATGACGAATCTGTCGCGGTTCATACGGCTCAATCATTTTAAAATCTTTTGCCATACGGCAAATCCATTTATCAGATTTAATCGACATAAAATTTTCCAACTAATTTTTTTCAATAACAATTTTCGGGAATTTAGGAGAACCCTTTGATTTTTTAGATAACTGCGCCACTATCTTATCAGCAATACTTTGATAAATTTCAGCAATAGAACCTTGATCATCTACCAAAAAAATAGGTTTTCCTAAATCGGCTTGTTGCCTAATACGGCTATCTAAAGGTAAAGCGCCGAGTAAATTAACGCCACATTCTGTTGCAATACGCTCGCCACCACCTTCACCAAAAATAGGCTCTTCATGACCACATTGACTGCACACGTGTGCACACATGTTTTCAACCACACCTAAAAGTCGAACTTTTACTTTATTAAACATCGCTACTGCCTTCCGCACGTCTAATAAAGCAATATCTTGAGGTGTAGTAACGATAATAGCGCCTGCCAAAGGAATTTTTTGCGTCAATGTCAATTGAATATCACCCGTGCCAGGAGGCAAGTCCACAATTAAATACTCTAAATTACCCCAATGAGTATCATTCAGTAATTGCTGTAAAGCACTTGTGGCCATTGGACCACGCCATACCATAGGTGTCTTAATATCAATTAAATAACCAATCGACATCGATTGAATGCCATGCGCATGCACCGGTTCTAATGTTTTTCCATCTTTACTCGTCGGTTTTTCATTCGCACCCAACATCTGAGGTTGATTAGGACCATAAATATCTGCATCAAGAATACCAACGCGTACCCCTTTAGACGCCAATGCTAAGGCAAGATTAACTGCAGTGGTAGACTTTCCTACCCCCCCTTTTCCAGAAGCAATAGCAATAATATGTTTGACCCTATCTGTAACTTTTAGCATCGTAGTCCTGATATTATGACTTGACGACTATACCGTGCGTAGATGAAAATGCGAAGTTCTAATAGTCGCGAAAAGCGAATAAATTTACAAAACTCGCCAATTCATTCACTGCTAGTATATCCTAGCAAAAGTGCACGCTTTGGCAATCAATTAAAATATGCAGAAACCTAAGACGCAGCAAAATCAAAGAAAACTTCTTGTCACGACGGCTTTACCCTATGCCAATGGTTCCATTCATCTGGGACATTTATTAGAGCATATTCAAGCTGATATTTGGGTACGTTTTCAAAAAATGAGGGGATGTGACTGCCTTTTCTTATCTGGCGAAGATGCCCATGGTACCCCAGTCATGTTAGCGGCCAAACAACGTGGCATCGAACCAGAAGAATTACTCAAGCAAATTGCCAAAGAACATTGTGTTGATCTCAAAGGTTTCTATATCAACTTCGATAACTATTACACCTCTCATTCTCCTGAAAACCAAACCACCATTGAACTTATTTATTCGCGTATGCAAGAAAAGGGAGATATTTACACCAAGATAATTGCTCAGGCCTATGATCCTATAACTAAAATGTTTCTCCCTGATCGTTACGTAAAAGGAAGCTGCCCCTGTTGTAAGACTCCCGATCAATACGGTGATAATTGCGAAGCCTGTGGTTCAACATATGGACCGTTGGATCTTATAGATCCAAAATCTACAATTTCAGGTTCAACGCCTATTGCCAAAGAATCAGAACATTATTTTTTTCGGCTATCCAACTATACTGATTTTTTACACAAATGGATCACGAGTCATAATCATCTATCCCAAGAAATAAGTAATAAACTTTTAGAATGGTTTAAAGAAGGTTTACATGATCTGGATATTTCACGTGATGCGCCTTATTTTGGATTTAAAATCCCCGGAACAAAGGATAAATATTTTTATGTTTGGGTAGATGCGCCAATTGGATATATAGCCGCCTTCAAAAATCTCTCTAAACGCCGGCCCGAACTTAGCTTTGATGAGTATTGGATAAACAACGAAAAAACCGAACTTTATCATTTTGTAGGTAAGGATATTATTAATTTCCATGCTATTTTCTGGCCTGCCACTCTCAAAAGTGCAAACTTTCGCACACCTACCGCTATTTTTGTACACGGCTATTTAACGATAAATGGCCAAAAAATGTCGAAATCGCGTGGTACTTTTATCACGGCAAACCAATATCTTCAACATTTAGATCCTGAATATCTACGTTATTATTTTGCTGGAAAACTAAACACAAAAGCAGAAGACATTGATCTTAACTTTGAGGATTTTAATCAACGGATTAATTCTGATTTGATTGGAAAGTTCATCAACATTGCCAGTCGCTGTGCTAGCTTTATTAACAAAAAATTTGAAAATAAATTATCTCAAAACTGTTTTAATCCTGAATTAGTCAAACAATTTATTGGTAGAGGAGATGAAATTGCCCATGCTTACGAAACTCGCGAATTTAGTCGCGCAGTTCGGATTATTATGGAGCTAGCGGATTCTGCCAATCAAGCCATTGATGCCGAAAAACCATGGTCTTTAATAAAAATTCCCAGTCAAAAACAACGAGCACATGCTGTGGCTAGCTTAGGGTTAAATCTTTTTCGAATTTTAGCGACTTATTTAAAACCAATTTTACCCATTACATCCGAAAAAGTAGAAACGTTTCTTAATATCGATCCTATGAATTGGGAAAATCGCCACGATTATCTCTGTAACCATACCATCCGAACTTTTACGCCTTTATTACAACGTATTCAAGATGAAGCGATTCATGCAATGCAAACAACGAACCCTATAACGATTTAATAGATTTTAAAACTTTTAAATCTGTTGAAGTTCAAGCACATCGAGTAATAGCTCGAAATCTATGAAAAATATTAGAAACATTTTCCACAATGAAATCAAACAAATTACCTAGCATAGAAAACCATCGAGATATCATTCAAAAAATTGATGCTGTCTTACCACAAACACAATGTGGTCAATGTGGTTATGATGGTTGTTTACCTTATGCCGAAGCAATAGTTAAAAACAAAGAAACAATAAATCGTTGCCCTCCAGGTGGAATTAATACCCTAAAATCACTTGCAAGTTTATTAAAAATAGATGCAGAACCTTTTTTAGAGGAAGTGTCAAAACAAGAAAAACCAACAACTATCGCTTATATACGTGAAGAGGAGTGTATAGGCTGCACCAAATGTATCCAAGCTTGCCCTGTCGATGCTATTATAGGCGCTGCTAAGCAATTACATACTGTTTTAAAACAGGAATGTACTGGCTGCAGACTTTGTGTTGCACCTTGTCCGGTTGACTGTATTGACATGATCGCATTAGAAAACTCTTTATATCAACCTCAAAAAGCACGTCAGCGCTTTTATGCAAGAAAAGATAGATTAGAAAAAATTAAACACCAAACAACAGAAAGAAAAAAAAATGACGCCTTAAATAACCAACGCGCTTATATCGAAGAAGCTATTGCTAGAACAAAAGCAAAAAAAATAGCCAGTTATTCTAGCAATGTTAATAACACTTAATTTAACTTTACTAAGTTCAAAAATAATTTTTTATCTTAAATCACATTTATTAAAAAAAAGATTTTACAATGCCTAAAAACATCTATGACGATCCTGATTTTTTCAAAAATTATGCACAATTAAACCGTTCTATACATGGATTGGAAGGCGCACCTGAATGGCCTTCATTGCTTGAACTGCTTCCATCACTAAAAAACTTAAATATTGCAGACCTTGGTTGTGGCTATGGTTGGTTTTGCCGATATGTAAAAGAAAAAGGCGCTACGCAAGTTATGGGGATTGATGTTTCTGAAAAAATGATTTTTAAAGCCAAAACAATGACTACCAACAATGCGATTAATTATTATATTAAAGACATGGAACAATTGGAATTACAAAAATCATCGTTCAATCTAGTCTATAGCTCACTTACTCTTCACTACATTAAAAACATTTCAGAGTTGTTGAAGACTATTTTCAATTCCCTATTACCCGACGGACATTTTATTTTTTCAGTCGAACATCCCATTTACACTGCTGCCATGCAAAAAACGGATTGGATTATAAATTCGAATGGTCAAAGATCATGGCCCGTCAATGATTATCAGCGCGAAGGAAGTCGAATAAAAAGCTGGTTGGGTAAATCTGTTGAAAAGCAACATCGCACTATTGGTACTTATCTAAATCTTTTAATTCAACAAGGTTTTACGATAACGCATGTAGAAGAATGGGCGCCTAGCGATGAACAAATCTCAAAGATTCCCGAACTAGCAGATGAACGTGAACGCCCTATGTTACTACTTGTTTCAACTCATCGATAACGATTATTTAAATCATCTTTGAGTTTATTATAAGTTCATTCTCAACTTATATTTTTATTCAGAAACAAATTTAGGTAAATCAGATAATAATAGGAAGAGATGTTTTACTTTTATGTGATGACATTTTAGTTGTTTTGAACAAAGGTGGGTTATACTACTAATCCATTTAGGCGCTAAATGGATGCAAGATTATTTAGGTAACGGTTATCAAATCATATCGTAGAATTTGATGAGCCTTTTACATTTAGATCTTGGATTAGCTTTGGTACGTGAAGGACTCACTATTATATGTAAAGATATGTTTGTTAATAGAATTCCCGCTATTCTGAAAAACTGGGAATTTATCGAAGTCAATAGAATAAGATGCATTAAACACACTGTAAGCAAATACATTATATAAAAAAGGTTTTACAGTTTATATTATTGAATTTGATGATATTACTACCTTTTCGGGGGGCTACCTTGTGCTCATCACTCTATTATTAAAGAACTCTGAATATATTTAATCCAATCACATTAAAATAAAATTCAAAAATAAGTCTTTACGCTTTCATTAAAACGTAAATTAAATATTTAAAGATTGATATACACCATAAATTTCAGAATACGTAAAAATTTGACCTTTTTTGATATCAAAAAACCAGCGGTGAATCATTAAGCTTTTTTCCTCTATTTTTTTCTTAATCCAAGGAAAGGTTAGGCAATTTATATAGGAAAGCCTTAATCCCAATTTTGCATATTCGTCACAATCTTTTGGTCCATTTTCTTCTATTTTAATCGATGAAACCCATTTACTGATAAAATCATTTTTACCTAAATCTTGACTATTCAATAGAGCATCAATTCCAGCACATTGACTATGACCTAATAATATAAGATGTCTAACTTTTAAAAGACGTACACCAAATTCCAATGCAGCACTTGTTCCATGAAGCGCTTCATCTTTCTCATAAGGTGGTACGATGTTTGCTACATTACGCACTACAAGTAAATCACCCGGTTTACATTGTAAAATTAAAGCAGGATCGACGCGAGAATCACAGCAAGAAACAACCATAATTTCTGGCTTTTGACCGTGTACCGCAAGATTTCGCATAATCGAATTATCACCTTCGGCATATTTTTTTCGAAATAAGCGATAACCTTCAAGGATTTTTTTAAATGTTTTTTCCATTTTCTCCCCTAATCTTTTAAATTTAGATGTTATTTTAAAGGTAAAAAATAAGTCTTATAAGGATAGCTGTAAAATTACTCAAATGGAAGAAGAAAAAAGATATTTCTTTATCTGTAATTTACTATTTAGATAAAAAAATTTTTAGAAAATTAGAATACTTTTTTAAAGGAAAATAAATAACCTCGATTTAATTTTTAATTTATATGGTAATTATGATCAATTTCTCATCGTACAAAAGTTATAAAATTTTGAATTTTCGCTTCTAAGCTTTTACAAAAGTAAAAAATATCATCAAAATTATTACTAAAAAAGTTTTAGCTTAATGTTAAGTTATGAATTAGGCTTAAGTTACTTTAACACCAGTAAACTTACATAACCGACAAAATTTGTATTGATAAGTAAAAACTTTTGCGTAGAAAAGGGCATTGACATTCCCCATTTCCAGGGTGAAATTAATTGGTCAAAAGTCAAATATGCTGGGATAAATTATGGGAAAGCTAAAGCAATTGAAGAAGGAACCTACGCAGACCCTAAATTTCTCAACTATTGGAATGGAATGAACAGCAATCAAACTAATGGCTCTAATAATAATGTTGCAGCAGCTTACAATCGTAGATTTTCATAATATTAAACTGTTGTTTATGAGTTAAAAGCTTTGAAAATTATCACTTTTTAGTTCTTAGTCTGCCGCCAAAATGGAAAAGAGTGCTTTAAGTGAAAAATGCATTGGCGTCCCCAAGGGGATTCAAACCCCTGTTACCGCCGTGAAAGGGCGGTGTCCTAGGTCTCTAGACGATGGGGACCTACATTTAAGGCCCGCTATTTTGGCTGCGCTTGACTAGAATGTCAATGTCTAAAAAATAACGTGTGGAGTTTACTTATAATTCTTGTTGTAAAACTGTCTATATATAATTAAGCTCTCTCTGTTTCCTCCAGTGGAATAGATTATGTCAAATAAAACGCTTAATTTAAACGCTTTACTTTATCAATATATGCTTTCTGTCTCTTTAAGGGAGCCACCGGTCTTAAAATCTCTACGAGAAGAAACCGCTAAATTGCCTTCTCATGAAATGCAAATTTCGCCCGAACAAGGGCAATTTATGGCATTTTTAATTGAACTTATCGGTGCAAAAAAAACACTCGAAATAGGTGTCTACACAGGATATAGCGCACTTGCTGTTGCTTTTGCCCTTCCCTGTGGTGGCCGAATAACTGCTTGTGATATCAATGCCGAAACCAGTGCTATTGCTAAACGCTTTTGGCAAAAAGCAAAGATGGAGCATAAAATCGATCTTATATTAGCGCCTGCTTTAGAGACACTGAATGATCTCATTGCACGTGGAGAATCCAACACCTTTGATTTTGTATTTATCGATGCCGATAAACAAAATTACTTCAATTATTATGAACGCTCATTATCGTTAGTGCGTCCAGGTGGGCTTATTCTCATCGACAATGTACTTTGGAGTGGGCGCGTTGCTGATTCGACCAACCATGATTCGCAAACAGAAGCAATTCGTTCCTTGAATCAAAAGATTTGCGAGGATAAGCGTATTAATATGAGCTTATTGCCACTCGGTGACGGACTCACTATGGTACGAAAACGATAATACTTATTGGGCCTCTAGCATAAGTTAAATAAAAGATTTGATTTCATCGTCGATACTTTAAAGTCCTCGTTTACTCATGCAAACTCCGGTCCTCGATTATCGTTTGCTTAGAACTTAAGCCCATTACTTGCTTATGCAAGAGGTCTATTGATAATAGCTAAATTGTCGCGCTGCTTTTGATATGTGTCAATAAATTTTCATAATGTGAAGTAGGGCGTCACACTGTTGCACGATCCCCTTTTTTCTCCAACCAATCTTTTCGATCAGATGCTCGCTTTTTAGCTAACAACATATCCATCAAAGAATCGGTTGTTTTCTCACCATCTATCGTTAACTGTACAAGCCGCCGTGTATCCGGTGCCATAGTTGTTTCTCGTAGTTGCGGTGGATTCATTTCACCTAATCCCTTAAAGCGTTGCACACTTATCTTTCCTTTTTTCTTTTCCGTTGCTAAGCGGTCTAAAACAGCTTGTTTTTCTTCATCATCTAGCGCGTAATAAACTTCTTTGCCAAAATCTATACGATAAAGTGGCGGCATGGCAATATAGAGGTGGCCCTCAGCAACTAACGGTTTAAAATGCTTTAAAAATAAACCACATAGTAAGGTTGCAATATGTAAGCCATCTGAATCGGCATCCGCTAATATACAAATTTTACCGTAACGTAGTCCTGTTAGATTTGTAGAACCGGGATCAACCCCAATAGCAACTGAAATATCATGAATCTCTTGTGAACTCAGCAATTGATTAGACGCTACTTCCCAGCTGTTTAGTATCTTTCCCCGTAATGGCATTATCGCCTGGAATTCTCTATTACGCGCCTGTTTAGCCGAACCTCCTGCAGAATCACCTTCAACTAAAAATAATTCTGTACGATTCAGATCGGTCTGGGTGCAATCTGCTAATTTTCCCGGTAATACCGCACCACTCAATATTTTTTTACGTATAACCTGTTTACTTGTACGCAAACGTTTTTGTGCGTTGACTATCATTAATTCAGCTAAAGTTTCACCTTCCGTTACATGTTGATTTAACCACAAGCTAAATGCATCTTTTATAACACTCGAAACAAAACTAGCCGATTCACGTGAAGTAAGACGTTCTTTGGTTTGTCCTGAAAACTGTGGTTCTAATAACTTAACGGATAATACATAATAGCATCCCTCCCAAACATCTTCTGGCGCTAACTTTAGATTACGTGGTAAGAGATCACGTAATTCACAAAAATCACGCATAGCTTCTAATAAACCAGAACGTAAGCCATTAACATGCGTTCCGCCCTGGATAGTAGGAATTAAATTCACATAACTTTCCATCAAACCTTCACCCGCTTCTAAAAGCCAGCAGAGAGCCCAATCAACTTCCTCATTTTCAGACGCAAAATGTCCATGAAACGGTTCTCTAGGAAGGTAATCGTACTGACTTAAACTTTCTTTTAAGTAGCTGATTACACCTTCTTCATAAAACCATACTTCTTTTTTATCACTTTGTTTATCAATAAAAGACACGTGTAATCCGGGACACAAAACCGCTTTCGCCCGCAAACTATGCTTTAAACGACTTAAAGAAAATTTTTCAGAATCAAAATAAGACTTATCAGGCCAAAAACGTATTGTAGTTCCAGTTTCTATTTTATTAGTACGAGCTATTTTTTTTAATGGGGATTTTTTATTACCATGCTCAAATTGCATTTGGTAAACAAAGCCATCGCGCTTAATCGTTACTTCTAAACGATGCGATAAAGCATTAACAACAGAAACACCTACGCCATGTAATCCACCAGAATAACGATAATTTTTATGATTGAATTTGCCCCCCGCATGCAAACGAGTTAGGATCAGCTCAACTCCCGTTACTTTTTCTCCTGGATGTATATCCACAGGCATTCCTCGACCATCATCGATCACTTCTAAAGAATTATCAGGATAGAGAACAACATCGATGTGTTTCGCATAATCCGCCATCGCTTCGTCTACACTATTATCAATTACTTCTTGTGCTAAATGATTGGGACGAGAAGTATCAGTATACATACCCGGTCGTCGTTTAACGGGATCAAGACCGCTTAATACTTCAATAGCTTCTGCGGTATATCGTTTCGAAGAAGAAGATTTCATATTAATTACTCGTGACTAGACTTATATTTGATGTAAGTCCAGTTATTTTGACCAGACTGCTCTAACCATTTTTTCATTCTGTTGTAACCATAGTAAAGCAATAATCGTTGTTGCATTATCAAATTTTCCTTCATTGACCAATTTATATGCTTTTTTGACATCCAAAACATGCAAACGAATATCCTCACCTTCATTCGCCAAACCATGTACGCCTTGGGCTTGACTGGAGTCAATCTGCCCACAAAATAAACTAATCCGTTCTGTACTTCCACCAGGACTTACCCAGTGACGGCTGATAAAAAACAAATTGTGAACAGTAAGACCTGTTTCCTCTTGAGTCTCTCGCGTTGCAGTTTTTTGTTCTGCAAGTTCTTTCTGCACCATTTGTCCCTCATCATCGTCAATAACACCTGCTACAATTTCTATTATCCAGGGATTTTCTGTTTTTAACATAATGCCGGCTCGAAACTGCTCAATTAAAACGAGCTGATTTCGCTCTGGGTCAAAGAGTAAAACACCTACCGCTTCGCCACGTTCAAAAACTTCACGATTTACAGCTTTGCTCCATCCTCCATTAAATAGGCGATAACGTAACCTTAGTTGTTCAAGCCGAAAATATCCTTGATAAACCGTTTTTTGTTCTAATATCTCAACGTCTGCTTTTGTAAAATGGAAACCCATGGGACTATTTCCTTGCCATTAAACCTGGCATAATACTGCTCTTGGACAAATTTTAAGCTCATTTTAATAAAAAAAAATAATGTTTAGTATACAAGCTAAGAGGGTCACTAGGTGGGGCCCAACCATTTCTTTTAAGTACTTGTTTGGAATTCTTTTATTTTTAGGCATCCTTAAACCTTGTTTTGCTGCAGATCTACTCGATATCTATCAGGCTGCCATAAATAATGATCCGGTTTACCAAGCTGCTGTATCAACCCGTCTATCAACACGTGAAGCCCTTCCTCAAAGTGTAGCGGCTTTATTGCCTTCTATTACCGGCCAGGCTACTGTAACCTCCAACTATCAAAAAATTACGCAAACACCACCACCAAATCTGCTTGGTGTAAGTACTTACCCAGCACAAGGCTATAGTATCTCTATTAGTCAGCCTATACTTAATATAGGAAACTGGATAGCCGTTAAACAAGCGAGTAGTACCAGCAAACAAGCGGACGCTACATTAGGGGCTGCCGCACAATCACTAATTTATCGTGTCGCTAATGCCTATTTTCAGGTATTGCTTGCCCAAGATAATTTACGTTTAGTTGAGGCCCAAAAGATAGCAAACACTAAACAGTTGGATAAAGCGCAAAAACGCGTTCATGTCGGTTTAGATGCCATTACCACTGTTTATGCCGCCAAAGCCGCTTATGATAAATCCTTAGCAGATGAAATTACGGCACAAAATGACTTACGTAACAAACAAGAAGCAATACGCCAATTAACGGGACAAACCTATGCTAATTTAAGTGGTTTTAAAAAAATATTACCACTTTTGTCTCCGCAGCCTAATAACATCCAACAATGGGTTACAACAGCAACTACTTATAATCTCAATCTCATGGCAAGTCGTTACGGTGTGGAAGCATCGCGAGAGAACATCAAGATCAAAGCTTCTGGCCATTTACCAACACTTAACTTAGTGGGTAGCTATGGCAGAGATGAAGGCCTCAATACTGGAACAACCGATAGAAATAGCGCGGCTGTAGGCTTACAGCTTAGCGTACCTCTTTTTTCTGGAGGAGCAGTCTTATCAAACACACGCAAAGCAGAATATGACTATCAAACAGCCAGTGCGAACCTTGACAATACCTATCGCCAGGTAATGGTAACCACTCGACAAAAATATAATGATGTATTGGCGGACATTAGTAAAATCAAAGCTGAACGTCAAGCGATCAAATCTGCACAACTTTCTTTGGACAGTACACAAGAAAGCTATACAGCAGGAACACGCACGATCGTTGATGTATTACTGGCACAACAAAATCTTTACACGGCCAAACTGAATGCCGCACGTGATCAATATAGCTATTTATTAGATAGTTTACTACTTAAGCAAGAAGCTGGCATCTTAAAAACAGAGGATTTGATACAGATAAATAACTGGTTAAATACACAATCTAACAAAACTTACGCGAAAAATTGAATTTTGGCTGTAGCACGCGGCGCCGACATTTCGAGGAACAGAGTTGGTAAATGAGTACCGTAGAAAAGTTCGCAACAAAGTGATACTCCAAAAGACGGCTTTTCGCATAGGTCCAGTCTAAATAATTTCTAAACGTTTATTATGTAATACATAGGGCATGCCCATTACTAATAGTTGTATTTCCTGCTTCGTTATAACAATCTAATAAACTGTTTATTTTATCTAATTTTTTAATAGACTCAGTGGCCCTTGAAAATTTAAAAAAACGATGGCTATTCAATACCTTTCTTTGAGAGTCTGTAACGTGAGGAATATCTGTTTTTTCCTGATAAGATTTTACTAACTTTGCTTTATAATTCACAAAAAAATCTTTTTTGCTAATAGCTAAATTAGAAGCGATAAAAAATCCATGTTGTAATCGATTTATTTGTTTATCACAAATTTTGATAGCTTTTTGTAGAGCGACCTCTTTAGGTAACTGTCGTGCCTGTGCCGGATCTATGTCAATGATTAAGTCATTATTCTCTTTTTTCTTACGAAGATGTTGAATGTCGAATTGATCCCATTCTTGCTGAATAGCTTGCCAAGGCCCTAATGGTTGAAGATCCGAATTTGAAAACAACCAATTTAATTGACTAAAAAAACTATTTAAAACACCTAATATAGTCGCAGGGATAATAAAAATAAGCTTTCCTATCCAGTCAAACACCCCCCCATGATCATGGTCATGCTGCCCCTTTTCTTTCCCAAAAAGCGGACACATGTCGGTTAATAACTCACTACCAAATGAAAAGAAAAAAGCTAACCAGCAGGGTAAATTAAAAAGCCTATCTGACGCAACAGAGGTAAAAACAACATGGCAAAGAAATATCGCTAATTTAAAAATAGTTAATGCAAACTTGAATGGTATACGAAAAATATGGAGCACTAATTGTAAATAGTTTTCCGTTTGGATCTGCTCCTTTAACTTTCTCCATGCTTTAATAATTGGATCGCGTAAATTGGCAAAAGAAATAGCTGTAAGCAAGCCCGCAGACTCGAATGAATTTTTTAAACTAAATATTAAATCGCTTATTAGTAACGGCAATGCTGTAATAACACAAACCGTGACATTGACATATGGCTGTAATTGAACAAAAGCAGTATAGCCTGTAGCTAATGCTGCAACCACTCCAAAACCTATCACAAGTAGGCTTAATATTATTCTTAAACTATATTTAAACCATCCTTCTTCTTTCTTTGGTTTAAACCAATTAATTAATTTTAAGAAAAATTGCGAAAGCGTTTTGTAAACAACAATAAAGCTATACTTAAATAAATGTAGCTTATAATACGTTTGTTCTATTTCTTTATTAAAATTTTTCCACCATTTAGAAAGTGTCTCATTGATAATTAAATCAGCCAATGTATTATAGATCAACATGGCATAAGAAATAGCTGCAAGAATTGCTAATGGCCATAATACAGTTGACAAGGCAGTTAATGAGAGACTAAGACCTAACCCCACTAGAACAGCTGGAAATGTGTAAAATGTAACAACTCCTACTGCTATTCCTGCTATTATACTAAATAACATGCTAAATCGTAATGACCATAGCTTTAGCTTTGTACTGGAAAGTTCTTTTTGAAGTCTCAAAATTAAGAGTGAATTAATATCAGATTCAACAGTTTTTTCCGGTGGAAAATTATAATCTATTAAAACGTATTCTCCTTCCTTTTCAGTTTCAACTATATTAGGATGTTTATAAAAATTATATAAAAGATGTTGTTTTTCAGGATAGGCGACACAATCAACAAGAATTTCTCTTAAATATTTTATTTTTTTTTCTGCTTCTCTAATCTTATTTTTGTCTACATTCGTTGATTTAGCTTCTTTCAGGAAAAGTTTATTGGCTTGATAGCTAGTCAAAAATGTGCAGTTGATTCCATCTCGTCTTTTATTTAGTTCCTCAATGCTTTTTTCTAACGCTAGAAAATTACCACTTTGAACAAGATTGAATTCAACAAACTCACTAATACCATCTCTTTTATTTTTAAGATTATAAAAATAATGCGAAATCTCGCTCAAAATTTCTTTACTTAATGACTCACTTTTTCCCAACAAAACGATGTATTTTTCTAGATAATTTATTTCATGCTCATCTAATTTATAATTGTCCTTTTTTAATTTAATATCGCAAAAAAAATAATATAATTTTTCTTTTATTTCTTTTTCAGACTGTTCAAGCAATTCTATATCCGCTTCAAATTTTTGAACAATCAAAAATTCCCATAATGTCTTTTTACTAAATTTACATCGAGTAAACCCTTCGATAATGTTTTTCCTGTAGATTTCTCCCTCTACAATACTTGCACTACAAGAAGTATATTTTGCCCAACGAGCAGGAGTAAAATCCACTATTTCTCTAGCAC
>JAVHYG010000128.1 GCA_031119195.1 Rickettsiella sp.
GTATTGTAGTATTACCCGCTTTATTACAGGCGATTAATGGTCATTCAGAAAATTTAAAATATATAGCCAGTGTAATGTTGGTTGATAGTGGGTTTAATCAGTTCTATGAGCGTTTAATTAGTTCTGAAAAATTTACTCATCATTTTCCCAAAACAAGTGCCGTATTTAATAAATTTAAGCCCTTAATAAGTTCTCCAATAACTAAAATATTACTACTCTGTAGTTTTTTTGAGCTAGCTAACACACTTGCTAATACAGATTTAGCTATAGCTGAGCATGAACAGGCAAAAAGTCTATTAATAGACAATAGTATTATTTTTGGTTCCATATTTGTTGAAGGATTAGGTTTAGAATTAGGCCTAGGGGGAATACTTTTAGATCTGGGCGTTACTATACATCAATTATTTATTTCAGCAGAATATCTAACGCAACGTTATGAAGTACATGTTTCTTATTGGGAAACGATTAAATTCAATCTTGGTTTCCACAGTCTTATCAGTGATATCTTGCTTGAGCGACAAGTATTACATTTGCATTTACAGGAAATTAATCAGCTTAGTCAAAATCTTAAAGTTTATTTTAACTACATCTTGGTCAGTCTTCCAAAATTGATTGAACAAAAAAAAATACCTATCAGCAAAAAAGTAATACCCCAAAAAATTTGGCAATCCGTTAATACTTCAGTAAATGGTGAAATAAATACTTTGCAATATCAAATCGTAAAACCAGTCTCAATGGCAATGGTACGTACGCGTTCCCTCATTTTACCTGTAAGAGTTAGCAGTAAAAGTATATTATTTTTTAGAAAACAATATGAAATCGAGGTAAATAACCACATACCCTATGTTAGCTTTTATCCAATTGTTCAAAGTAAGCGAGAAAATAATGTTTTTATGTATTCAAAGCAAGAATGTTTAATACAACCTGTGGATAGTCGTTGGTTTGGTATAGCCATGTTCTACCAAAAAGAATGTAGTAAAAAAACTATTGAAACAGAGGGTTGGGAAACTGTTTCTTCACGTTTAGATCCAGCTTTTCAAGAATCTGATCCTTGGAAATATTGGGAACAGGAGCAGAATTTAACCAATGTTATTGATAGAACTAAAGAAGTGGTTAATCCAATTACTATCGCCAATGGTTTAAGTGGTATGCTAAAAAATAAGCAAACTTTTTATGCAAAAAAAATTATAAAATTAATCGTTTTATTTAATCCACGTTATGATGATATGATCCTTTTCGATGGACCATTTCTAGAGGGAAAGACTGTAGTTTTAATTAAAGATTCGCCTTTACAAGATGTTATTATTAAGAAACAACCAGCATTTATTTCACTTTTCCAGTTTTTTACTAAAAATCGTTACGAATCGCATAGACTTATTTACTGGGTAGGACAATTAAGCTATTCCTGTTTAGTACATGATGATTCCCCTTATCTAGAGGTTGTTTTTTTGAATATAGAGAATTTCTTATTAAAAATAGTAACTATGCAAACTAATCATAAGCTTATCGTTAAAGAAAAAAATGTAGCATTTACACATTTATATCAGAAAAAAGATATTCATATTAATTTTAACTATCAATGTTTATTACAAGGTGAATTTAGATTAGTTGCTGATAAAGTGATTTTAGAAAACATAATAATCTACCGAGATGAAGTAGCAACTTTCTATTTAATGTCGCGGCAACAGTTTGAATGGCATAATTTGGTAGGAACAATCAATTTATTATTACCCGAAAAAGCATTAGATCTTACTATTTTTAATACAAGAATTAATAAACAACTGACTTTAAAAAAACAAAGCAATTTTTTTTACATACAAACTAAATTAGCTTTAAATTTTTTATGGTTACTCCCTTATTCAGTAAGCCTCTCCAATAATTTTTATTTTTACATGTACTGGCAGGAACCAAAAAATAAAGTTTTCCTTCAAGTAAGTGGCTCATTAGGAAGTATGCAGCTCATTGTCGAAGGCGATATCACTATTAGCGAGCAAGTATATAAGGCTCAATTGTCTATTAAGAACCATACACAAACTGCCAGCTTTTTTAGATTGCAGGTACAGCAGCTACTTGCAGAAGACTTAATAAGTTTTAAACAGTTACTTGCAAATGGTTTTACACAGCTTTTATTCCACACAGATCAAAAACTAGAAAAAGTTGAATACATTGATTATTATATATTCTATCGAGATATCCGTTATCATTTAGATCCGGATTTTGGCTTACTCGCACTTGGAGGGGTAAAAAATACAACACAACAAGAAAGCTTTGTATCTTTACTAAAAGGGATTGCAATCGACTTGCGTTCCTACTCACATATTACTAAGAAGACAGAAAACACTTTACAGCTTAGTGCTAAAAAACTTGTAGACATTGCACCTGAAGCACGCTTACTAATGCAATCAGGTGAGGCTATCATGGGATTGTTACCCATTACCCCGGAATTAAATAGACACATTCGAGATGTCGCTAGCTTTTCAATTAATGACGATGTATTTGAAAAGTCAAAAAATCTAAAAAAAACCAAAATTATAGTTTATCGCCAAAAAACTAATTCTCTTAGATTAAATTCATCTTATAAGCATCAGTGTTTTTTTAATGATAACCAAGCATATTACGAACAATCGAAAGATACACAGATATCTAACGAACAAATTTTCAATTTAAACACATATAAAACTAACAATAATGTCCCTTACCCCAAAAAATTAATACATTTATATTCAGATTATCACACCAATCAGACATTATTTTTTGCAAATTTTTTACTTAAGTTATTTGAAAAAAGAAATAGATCAACTTATTCTCAAAAACTATACAAAAATCTGTAGAATAATATGAGAAATTTATACCTAAATTTGAATTATCAAATAATTATAAATTACTATAAAAATATAACTTTTTATTAAATAATTTCGTTGATTATTTAGGTAGAGTCAATATACAAGTTTAATGAATACTCTCCTTAATGAAGCTATAGGTTAAGTTTATGCTTAATCAATTTTGCACAATCCATTGGAGATAATGACGTTGTATCAATTTTCAAATCGTAAGATTTGTTTTTGTGCACGCGATCATATTGCCAGCGTGCTAAGCCAATAAGCCTGTTTTGGCGACTATGTTCACGCGCTTCTATTACTTTAATCGGAGCAAAAACCCCTATGTAAAATATCTGAAACGATGCAACAAGCTGAGCATATTCTTCCATTTCATTAACAATAATAACTTCATCAATAATTAAATTGTTACCTTGGTTGGCCAGTGATGCAATAGCTTGCCTCATCCCTTTCATCACCTTTTTGCCCACTGGCCCTGTAGGTAAATACGCATCATCTAAAATAATTTGTAACATTTTAGCAATCGATGTTTTCCCGACGCTGCTAACACCATTTAGAAAAATAATTTTTGTTTTTGCTAGGTTACTCATTGTTTTAATGCCTCAGCACACTTTAGAAAGGGTTGCCAAATTTCACCCTGATCTTCAAATGACCACCAGGCAGCTAATACTGCTTTACAAAAGGCTTAACCTAATACACGGGATCTATCAAATCCAGAAATCTCAATGAATTGATCTAGTTGGTATTTGATATGCTTTTCGTTAATTTTGTCTTTCAAACTGGGAAAAGGAATTTCATACTCACGTTCGCCTATTACCCCTTTGGGATCAATCGCTAACCAACCCTGTTGATCGGATAATAAAATATTGGCGTAATGTAAATCCCCATGTAGTAACACAGTAGGTCCCATTGACATTAACAACTCTTGGCTAATCGCATTGGTACGTTCAATCAAAGACTTTGGGAAAGGCCCTGTTCCACCTTGAAAATATTGATAGAGACACTGAAAACCTTGAAACCAATCTGCTAAAGTAGGAAATAAACCCGTTTCCTCATAAGGTCGGTGTAGTTTTTTTATAAGCTCGACACTGTTTATTACATTTCGTGTTTCATTAGAAAACTCTTCTAATAAAGTACCCGGTACTAATTTTTCCAATAACATAACACCAGCACTAGCTTCTGCATCAAATAGTTTTACAGCGCCTTTGCCATTAAAATGCTGAAGCGCTGCTACTTCATTCATAAATTCTTTACTCGGAACACCACACTTTAAAATAGCAGAATGACCATTATCTAAAATAACTTCAATAACTACACTAGCATTATTAAAACTGTCTTTAATCGTTAACTGCCATTTTTTAGCATAATGCGGTAATAAGTTGGGTAAGTTATCTAGCCATGCTTTACCTACATTTCCATAGACACTTAGAATATTTTTGATTAATTTTTCAGGAAGGTTCATGGTCTTGTTATTGAGCAGCAATAAACTTTCTGGCTCCCTCTATTGTTTCTTTAGCAACTTGCAATAGCTGTTGATAAAGTTTTTCATTTTC
>JAVHYG010000129.1 GCA_031119195.1 Rickettsiella sp.
ATTTAATGGTAGGTCAAGAATTTTTAATTGATCATCCATTACGAAATGGTCGTTACTATATTGTTAATGATTCTTCTTTTTCAGCAGAAAAAATTTTAGAAACCTATGAAAAGTTAGCAGAAGCATATTCAGAACTTGTCACAAAAGATATTAACAATAAAATTTTTGGAGAGCCAGATAATTTCTATAGAATATTAAAACCAGAAGAGTATAAAGATGATGTTAATTTGAAACACGTGAAAATAGGTATTGAAACCCGAGAGCATTTGTTAGATTGGCCGAGTTTTAAGTTGTTTCTTCTGAATAAAATTACAGCATGTAAAAATATTGAAATATTTTCCGAAACGGAAGTGAATAACATAAGTTATGAATATGCTAAAAATCATTATGCAATACATCTAAAAAATGATTCTGGGTTTGTAAATAACATTTGCTTAGCAAATTTTGTTATTAATGCAACTTGGGAATGGGTGGATTATTTCAACACAAAAGTGGGATATTATCGTATGCCTGGAGATTTAAGGACGAACCGAGCGAAAGCAATCCTGAAAGTTAAACTCCCAGAGGCGCTAAAAGAAAAAAACTCTATGTTTTTTTGTATGGGCCCTCATTGTATGTTCTCCAATATGGGTGATGGCTATGGGTTGATAACTTTTGCACCTAATACAAATCTACTAAATAGCACAGACCTTATTCCTAACCAGGAATATCTTAAAATAATTAATGGTGATCTTCCTAAAGAAGACCAATTAAAAATTTCTAAAAATATAATTGCTGGAGTTTCTGAATACATTCCAGCAATGATAAATGCAGAAGTTGTTGAGTTGTATTTTGGTACTGTCCAAATTGAAGGAGTAGCAGATATATTTTCTCATGATAGTAAAGTGCATCAGAGAGATTATATGGGGTTAAAGTATCTTGAAGATGGTTTTATTTCACTTCCTTGTATGAAGCTATTATATGGTGATGGAAATGCCATTACTACTACAGCTTTGTTCGGTGAGTTTAAAAAAGATATATTACCCGTTTATGATCATATAAAACAATTGACGCTTAAAAAGCTCAACGAAAATTTTGAGTTAAAATCAAGCATAAATTTTAAAGTTTCTTTCTTAGCTGGATTAGGTTTTTGTTGGTTTAAGAAAGCGCGTCCGATTCGCGAGAAATCTTCTTATATAATTCCTGTGAAAGATTTCTGTTCTGCTTTCTTTCGTAAACTAGATCTTAATAAAGAATTTTTTCATGAAAATAAGATGGAAATTTTTGCTAATCAACGTCATAAAAGAACCCTGAATAAAATCAGGGAGGCTTTCCTAACTGAGAAAAAATTAATTAGCGATGAAAAGTTAAACAATACAATGCTACTTGATAAAGTTTGGCCTTGGTTGATGGACTATACCGAAATTAAAAAATCAAGAGAAAACTATCGAGATAAGCATGCAGCAGAGTTTTATTTTTCGAGAAGTTCTCCTACTTCACAAAAAATCGTCGAGTATGTAATTGCCCATTCTAGTTATCTTAAATTGTAAGTTTAGTGCTAGGGGAGGATTAAGTAATGTTGAACTTAATTAATAATTTATTAGGCCATATTATTGATAATTTAGACTCTCTTTTGATTATCTTGGCTAATAATTTAGAAATTGTTAAGTATAATAAGATTGCTAAAAAGTATTTTTCTTTGAATTGTTCAGCTTCTAATCCTGACTTGCTAAATGAATGCTGTAAAATTATACATATTAGTAAGGATGAATTAAAACTATGCTTGGAGAGTAATAAACAAATTCATAAACTTATAACTTTAAACCATAAGCTAATTTTAGAATTAATTATTAAGCGTATTTTCTTCAATAATGTTAGTTACCTTATTATTCAAGGTTTTAATGTCACAGAAAATGTCCTTTCAAGAAATCACGTAAAAGATTTGTATAGTTATTTAGAAACAATTGTGGATACTGTTCCACATACTATTTTTTGGAAAGATAGAAATTCTACTTTTATGGGGTGTAATAAATTATTTGCAAAGCTTGCTGGTTTAAGATTTACCAATGAAATTATCGGTAAAACAGACTTTGATTTGCCTTGGAATAAAGAGCAAAGCCAGCAATATAGAGCTTAGGATAAAGAAGTGATAGAGAGTGGTCAACCTAAACTCAATATTGAAGAATTACAAACACTTCCTAATGGTGTTAACATAACATTACTAACTAGTAAAGTGCCTTTATTCGATTGCCATGGGAACGTTACTGGGGTACTAGGTGTATATACTGATATTACAGAACGAAAAAAATTAGAAGAAAACTTGAAGTTAGCTAAAGAAAGAGCTGAGCAAGGAAATCAAGCAAAAAACGAATTCCTCGAAAACATGCGGCATGATATACGTACTCCTTTAACGGGGATTATTGGCTGTGCACAGCTCGTGCAATCACAGTCTAACAAACCAGAAAAAGTTGCTGAATATGCAAGTGATCTTATAGCGTCTAGCAATGCTTTATTAGATTTTTTAAATAAAGTATTGGAAACTATTGAAGTTTCAACGGGTAAAATGCCTCTCTTAAAAAAGAAATTTGATTTATATCAAGTATTAAAGTCGGTTATTCATCTAAATAAAGCTCAAGCTACTGCTAAGAATTTAGAATTGTATTTGGATTATGACAAGAAACTGCCTGCCTATATGATTGGGGATCCGATGCGCGTGCAACGGATTATATTAGAGCTAATTGTCAATGCATTGAAATTTACCAACAAAGGGAAGGTAAGTGTCAATGCTTCTTTAATACGAGAAACAGAAAAAATAATAGTTAAACTGGCTGTTAGTGATACTGGAATTGGTATTTCTGAAGAAAATTATCAAAATATCTATACGCGCTTTAAGCGTTTAGTACCCTCTTACCAAGGTGTTTACCCTGGAACGGGATTAGGTTTATCAGTAGTTAAACAATTTATTGAAGATTTGGATGCTGAAATTTATCTCGAAAGTCAACTTCAGCAAGGTTCTACATTTACTTGTTTAATACCTTTTCAAAGACCGTTATTGATGGATGAAGATGGTTTAGATGAAGAAATAACTTATTCATTTGAAAAAATTTTAAGTTTTCAAGCACATAAGGAAGATGTAATAACCGATAAACCTGCAAATAAAATGTTATCTATTGGAACTCGGGTACTTGTTGTTGAAGACCAAATAATTGCAGCAAAAATAGCACAACGTATTTTATTAGAATTGCATTGTCAGGTTGATATTGCGTCTAATAAAAAAAAAGCTTTAGATTATATAAAAAAAAACCGTTATGATCTTATTTTGATGGATGTGGGATTACAGGATGAAGATGGCGAAGAGGTGACGAGGTGTATTCGAAAAGATTTATCTATTTTTACCCCTATTATTGGACTTACTGCACATGTAGGTACTGAGAAGAAACATTCTTGTCTTGTTGCTGGGATGGATGCAATCTTTGTTAAGCCATTTACATTTGAAAAAGCTTCAAAGATATTGAATGCCTTTATTCCAGGTAAGCGCCAAAATTTTTTGACGCAAGCAGTTAAAGATAATATAAAAGAAACGGAGCTATTGACAATATTAGATATTGATCGGGCCATTCAATTGATGGGCAATAAAGATTTCGTTAAAGAAAATTTATCTTTATTAGTAAAGAATCTCTCAGAGAATTTAGAAACATTACAACAATGCTATCAAAATAAGGATTGGCAAGCTATTAAAGGGATAGCCCATAAGTGGATGGGTGGAGCAATTTATTGTGGAGCGCGGCGTTTAGAGAAAGCTTGCCAAAAGTTTTCGATTTCTCTTCAAAGAGAAACTGAACAGATTGAAAAATTCTACCAACAATTACTTCAAGCTGCTAAAGCAACGAAGGAATTAGTTATTAACATACTATCTTCGCAAATCATATAAATAAGTATGGTTAAGCTTTTATGCAAAGGGCACCTAGTAAACTTCGTATTTCACGTTCAGGATTACATATATAGAATATGTGGTACATCTATAGTATTTGAAATTGCGATTCAGGTATATTATTGGTTAGTTTAATCTTTTAGGCCATTACTTTTGACAGTTACTGCAGTATACAGTGCTACGTTGTCCAATATTTTGGAATTGTAAAGCTGATTTACAGCGTAAGCAGGGTAATCCTGCACGACCATAAACCTGTAATGCTTGGCTGAAATAACCGGGTTTCCCATGGCCATTTGAAAAATCTTTTAAAGTTGTGCCCCCTTTTTTAATAGCACTTAGTAAAATAGTTTTTATAGCAGTTACAAGT
>JAVHYG010000130.1 GCA_031119195.1 Rickettsiella sp.
GTCTTACTAAGGGCACGTCTATTAAACCAGTGCGTCGATTCCAATGGTAGCGCGTGTGCCAGTGTTTTTTTTAGTTTCTACTAAACGCTTATAATTAATTGCTTCTTGGAGTCTGTCATTGTGTGCATGCCATAGATGCATAACGGGTATAGCATATTTTCCTGATTTACGTAATATACCCGATCGTATTAAACGGATTATTAAGTCTGAATCTTCATAACCCCAACCAATAAAATTTTCATCAAATCCATTAACAGAAAAAAAATCTTTTTTCCATATCCCCAGATTACAGCTTTTTGCGCCTTGCCAGCGTTTAGCCTGTTTTTTTCGATATTTTTTAAGATTAAGACGCATTAAAGGAAATAATCGATTTGTGCGACGAGCAAAATAATGGCCTAGAAATTGTAAGGTTTTAGCATGATTAATTGGCAGCGAATAATTTAGCACTTTTTGGGTAAATTTTTTGTTAAGTAAAATTCTATGGCCTGAAACAAACCATCCCGTTTCCATAAGTTGTTTATGTTTAGCAATAAAATCAGGAAAAGGGATACAATCGCCATCGAGAAAGATAAAGTAGTCACTTTCCGATTTTAGCGCAGCACTGTTACGAATTTTAGCAGCACGGAAACCTTTATCTGCTTGCCAACTGTGTTTTATTGGAAACGGCAGTTGATTTTTTAATTGTGTAATAAGATCATGTGTTTCATAGGTAGAGCCATCGTCGGCTAAAATGACTTCATTGGGTAATTCTGTTTGATCAGCTAATGCAAGTAGAATTAAACGTAAGGCATCGGGTCGATTATAGGTCGTCAGAATAATGGCCAGAGTGGATAAACGACGCAATGCCATAAAATACTCCTTTTGAATTTTTTTCTTCCGTGGTATTTCTAGATTATGTTTTGACAACTCATTGTAATTGTCTAGAATTTGAAGGAAGCACGCAAAAATAGGCTTTATTGAAGATTTTATTTATACTATCTCATTAGTATACATGGTGTTTAATTTATCTTATTTTTATAAAACGATCTATACTTCCTTATTTATTGCAGTTATAAAAATATTGATAATAAACGGGGGTGACGCAGGTAATTTTTTTACAGCTGTAACTAAAAAAAAGGTATTCTTGGGGACTGTTTAAGGGAAAAAATGTGTATAGTTTTATTCTTAAATAAGCTTTTTTAAAAAGTGTAACAACTATGATAAATTGCTATCCTTTACTATCTTTGATATTTCTTATACTAACGATAATCGAATAAGACAGCACCCCTTAAGGCGTAAATCTAGTTAGAAAGACTATCATCACTTTGGCATAGCTTGAATGAAACATTTGTTTTTTGCCTTGTTGCGTTTTGTTGTTGTTTTTTTGGCGAGCAGTATTGTTTTTTTTGCATTGTTAGTATTAGTTGCTCATTTGTTGACTCCTTATTTTCATCATCGTGCTCAAGTAGTTGAACGTTTTGCCAGCAATTTACTTCAGAAACCGGTACAAATTAGTCAGTTTTCAGTAGTTTGGCAAGGTTTGGAGCCTACACTCCAAGGCAGACAGGTTATTATTTGGGATAATTCACGAACTCGTCCTTTGTTGGAGATAAAACAGCTGAACATAGGCATTGATCTTTTCCAAACGCTTTTATCAGGGAGTGTTAAATTAGGTGAAGTAAAAGGGCAAGGTATGAATTTGGCTATTCACCAAACAAAGGATAATCAATTTGTATTAAATGGAATAAGTACATTATTTAATCAAGACTCAAATAAGTCTGGGGGAAGTTTCAAAGAAGTTATAGCATGGTTATTAGCTGAACCAAAATTAAGTTTATTAGATATCAATTTAGCTTATATTCCTTTACTTGGCCCCCAATGGCCAAATGTTAGGCTAAATGCAGTGCTAGAAAATAAACTGGATCATCACCAACTCAGTGCTGGATTACAATTTTTAGAAAAAAAACCTTCGAAGTTAATTCTAGTTGCAGATGCATCAGGATCTATTTTACAACAAGCGTCTCTTGCCAATATAAAAGGTCGCATGTATGTGGAAGGGCACTCTGTTCAACTTGACAGATGGTTAACATTATTAGGGAAACCTTATTCAATTATAGACGGAATTGCGAATTTTAAGATTTGGACGAATTGGCAGCAAACGCATTTAACTCATTTACATGCATTAATTGCTAACACTCAAAATAGTATATTGCAAATTGAAAAACAACCATCGCTCACATTAATGCCTTTTTCAGCCAATATAGAATGGCAATTAGCAAACAACGGAAGTTGGGCTATTGATTCTGTTGTAAGAAATTTAGGTTTTTCTCCTTGGAAAAAAATACCTGGGGTTAAAGGTTTAAGTGCTTTTTGTCATATCACGCCTACTTTAGGAAATATTATTGCGCGTTCAAAGGATCTAGAATTAGATTTTATGAAATTATTTAAAGCGCCTATCCATCTCGATCGCCTGTCGGGTGAATTGAGCTGGCAGCGAAAAGGGGATGAAACTTTAATAAAAGTTTCAAAATTTGACGCGGCTAATGCAGATTTAGCAGTGAATGGACAAATGGGTTTATTAGTTCCTGCCAATAGTAAAGGTACTCAAATTAGTTTATTAGCGCATGTTAAAACAGAACAACCTGCCCGTATTGGGAGTTATTTGCCATTGCCATTGATTAGTCCTGAATTGGTTCAATGGTTAAGTAGTGCTATTAAAAAGGGTTTAGGTAATGCCACAGTGTTGTTACAAGGGCCGATCGTTCAATTTCCTTTTGATAAAAATGAGGGTTCTTTTGTTATTGATACACAAATAAAAGATGCCGAATTACGTTATAAATCAGCATGGCCTAGTTTACAGCAAATCAATGGGGACCTTATTTTTTCAGGTCGTCAAATGCAGATGTTAGTGAGTTCTGCTCAAATTTTTGGTACTTTTTTAAAGAGTATTAAAGTAAATATTCCACTAATTAAGACGCATGTACAAGCAGTATTACACATTGCTGTTGATGCTTTCCAGACTCGATTAGAAAGTGGTTTGGCCTTTTTAAAAGCAACACCCTTAGCCAAAGAAATGGGGGGATTTTCAGGTGTAGTACTTAGCGGACCTTTAAATTTGTCTCTGCAGTTGCTAGTTCCGCTTGAGACGGGAAAGGAAAAATTAAAAATCTTAGGACTTGGAACAACCGAAAATGCCAAAGCTTTGCTTCCTTCACATAATATTGAAATAGATAATTTAAAAGGTCAGTTTTCTTTATCGCAATCAGGAGTAGAAGCGCATAATTTAATGGGATTGTTATGGAATGAGCCAATTGTGATTGGTATTCGTTCAGCGCCAAGCATGCAACTAACAATTAATTATGGAGGTATCCAGACCTTACTAAATCCGGAAAACAATGGTTGGCGTTTCTTAGTTAATAATAAAAATGCGCAGGGAAATGTGCTGGTTCCGAATAACAAAGAGCAAGCAATAGAAGCAAATTTTTCCGCTATCCATTTAAACACTATTTCATCTACTCAGAATAATTGGAATCTGAAGGAGATTCCCAAGATTAATTTACTTGCCCAAGAAGTTAGCTATAACCAGATAAATTTTGGTTCGGTGCAGTTAAAGTTACGTCCATTACTGGGAGGAGTTGCAATTAGAGAATTACAAGCAGGTAATGCAAGCTATCATTTAATAGCCAGAGGGACTTGGCATAGGCAAGATAACAAATTAACTACAATTTTAGGCCAGTTAGATAGTCCCGATTTAAGTGGTTTTTTACGTAGTTGGGGATTACCAGCCAGTATTACCGCAGAACAAGCACATATCCGATTTAATTTACAATGGCCAGGAGCACCTTATGACGTTAGTCTTCCAAAACTTCGTGGTAATTTTTCGTTTAACGCAAGCAATGGCCAGATTCTGGATGTGGGATCGAGCGCAGAAGCAAAACTTGGTTTCGGGCGCTTGTTGACTTTTTTAAGTTTGCAAAGTTTAGGTCGACGTTTAAAATTAGATTTTAGTGATTTAAAAGCTAAAGGTTTTGATTATACTAGCTTACAAGGAAATTTTACTTTAAGAAATGGTAATGCATTTACACGCAATGTTGCTATTGAAGGGCCGGTGGCTTCTATTGCGATTACGGGTAGAATTGGATTAAATGCAAAAGATTATGATCTTATCATCAAAGTTGTTCCACATTTTACATCTAGTTTACCAGTAATTGTCGGTTTAGCAGGGGGGCCTATCGCCGGTGTTATCACATGGGTAGCAA
>JAVHYG010000131.1 GCA_031119195.1 Rickettsiella sp.
CGTATCTATAAAATTATATTGAGTTTAAGAGCAATGAAAAAGAAGCTCTTATCAATAGAAATAATTCTAGGTAACTTATCTAGAGAAGCTATTGACATAGTGAATTTGACACATTTCGTGGATACAAAACTCTTGATTGACGATTTAGAAGAAATCTCTGATCTTTATATTACTCTAGGGCCGACTTTTGATTTTCTATCAGAAATTATAGAGATTGATTCTGCAGAACTTGAAAGCGTTAAGCGGATACAATACGATAATTTGTTAATAATGTTACAAGATAGAATTTCGGAATATCAAACCCAATATTCTTTAGCAGATGATTCAGTATCGGAAAATTCTAGTCAAATCTCTTGCTGGAAAAAAATTTGGCAACTATTGAATGTATGCCTACAAAACTTTAGAAATTGGATTTTTTTGTCGTGCGCTAAAAATTCCAATCTTTCAACGAATCGCTATAATTATTTTCAGGAGCCCACTGTATTAATAAATGACCAGATAGAAAATTTAATTCATTTATTTGAGAAAAATTGAATTCTAGATAGACAAGGGTTTATTCTTATTAGAATAGAACTATTAAGTCTTTATATTTCCTTGTTTGTAAAGAAACCAGTTATTATAACCTTTAATACATAATACAAGAAAAATAAAATAGAGAAAAACTGTTAGGTATAATACTTTAAATACATCTAGTACGATGGATATACTATCAACAAAGATCCATAAAATCCAATGTTGCAAATATTTTTTACTCATCATCCACGGGGCAACTAAACTGCATGCAGTAACCAAAGCGTCTGCATAAGTGGTAAGGGAATCGGTATAATTTTTTAAAATAAAGGTAATTATTGCAAATAAAATAGTTGAAGCTGCTAAAATAGGGTAATAAATATATTTGCTGCCTAATTGAATCGATAATGGTTTTCCTTTACTACCGTAGAGCCATTGATAAATACCGTAAAATTGAAACATTAAAAAAACCACTTGCAAACCTGTATCGGCATAAAGTTTGGCATTAAAAAAAATGAACATATACAAAATAACAGTAATAGTTCCAAAAAACCGATTCCAGAAACTAGCTTTAGTAGCGAAATAGATATTTAATAAGCCTATTATAAAAGCTGAGATTTCTATATAAAAAAATTAATCTATGTTGTTACCAACAATCTGAGTCAAGGTTTGAATTAAACGTGTAGTGTTTTTATTCACGGAAAATCTCATGCTATCTAAAGGGGAAAAAACCAAATTTTGTTTCTTTACTCACAGACTGGCAAGCATCTACCATTACGACTCAACGCTTTCTGATTATAATCCTCGCTAGATGATGACGACCTAGTGTAAATCTGGTTTTTTTAAAATATACAAACAATTTCTAGTAATTTTTTAAAAATTAAATATAATTATACAAAATTAATAATAATTATAAATATGAAGTCAATAAAAGCAAGAGTTAAGAAGTATTCTTTAGAAGAACTTAGAGCTGCTAAAGCACTTTGTGAATTACACAAGCAGTGTCAGTTTTTTTTTAAACCAATTGATTCTGCGTCGGTAAGTTCTGTTAGTGATAAAATTTATAAACCTAAGCCATTACGGCTATTACAGCCATGAGTGGCTTTTAAATTTTTAAAAATCCAAGTACGGCAAAACTTAATAAGATGATACCGCCAGCAATATTTAAGATGCGTTTTACATTACTGCTTAGATAATGACGTGACCAATGAAGAACAGAGTTAAAAAAAATTATCCAACTCAAAGTACCTATGATAACACCAGTACCAGATAACATCGCAGCTCCACTATGTTGCTGAGTTATAGCAGCAGCCCGAGCACTAACTGATGCCCAAAACAAAATAGTATAAGGGTTAATGAGTGTCATTATAAATCCTGTAATGCAATAATACTTAAGCGGTTTACGTTTTAATTTTGTAGAGGGATGAATAAGTTTAGAAGCACGCAACGCGTGTATACCAAACCAAGCTAAAATAGCCGATCCCAATAAATTAATCCAATATAAAACTGTGCTGTGCTGCAATAATTGCAACGCACCTACTGATAGAATACATAAATATAATAAATCTGCAGCAACTGCGCCTATTCCAGTAAAAATGCCATACGAAAATCCTAATTGTAAATTACGACGTGCTATTTCCAAATTTACTGGGCCAATGGGAATAGCTGCACCTAAACCTAGTAAAATTCCGGATATAATAAAATGCATGCATAACTCTTTAATTAGATATGATAATACTTAATTTTAACAATGTTCAATAGCTATATTTGCTACAGTGCCTGGCCAAACAGCCAATAAATCAATGACATTCATTTCATAGCCAATGCTCTGTTTTCCAGAACCTATATTAATTTTCGAAAGTTTTTCCACCGATCGATCTAAATATAATTCAACGCTATGTTTGTTTTGTGGAAAAAAAGGCGTGATACTTCCAAATTGTAATCCAATAACAAGCGCAGCTTCATTCGGTTTAGCCATTCGAATTTTACCTTTCAAACTGGAGTATTTTTCAAGCTTTATCAAATCAACTTTACTATTTCCTGATAGTGAAACTATCGCATAGGTTTGATTTTCATCAACGAATAATAAAGTTTTAATGACTTCTTCAATACGACATTAAAACATAGTTGCTATTTCTTGTGCATTTTGAGGTGGTCTTTCTAGTTCTATAATCTTAAAAGCAATTCCCCGAGATTTAAGAAACTGATAGCTATAGTGAGTTTCTAACATTTGGAACTCCTCATTATTATAATGCTAAAGCTATATTTTACGCGAAAATATGCCCGTCTAAAACTAAGGTAAAAGGGATATAAATTTTTGAACACAAAAAAATATAGCGTAAATAGTCAAATTTATTTATTTCACTAAAACAGTTAATTTCCATGTAAGTCTTATGCCTACATATAGGCGAACATTATTAGAGTATAGCAAATATCGCAAAAGTAAATTATTGCGTTGCCATCGTGATTAAATATATTGGTTGAAAAAAGTGAGTCTTTTACCTAAATTTTTTCACGAAACTTTTAATTAGATGCAAGCGCTCACTATTAGTAATTAGCAATCGATAGGAATACTTTTTTAACCAAGGTCAAGTATAAAACATCATTTTTTTTATTGCTTTTATGATAATGGTAATGAAAAAAACATAGAAATATTTATTTCTATTTAACGATTTGTTGATTTAGTAAGATTTTTTTTATGCAGTTTAATAAAATATAAGTTTAATATATTTATTAATTTTTAATAAGGAAATTAAATAATGCTGCAAATAAAAAAAAATCTTGAAGAAAAAAGTGATTTTGGTGAAAACCAATCATCTAACGATGAACAGACGAGTATCTTTAATAGTCCTGTCAACCGTAATGATGGAGATGGATCCCTAGAAAAGGCGACAGCAAAAGGCAATTATGCGTATTGGTTAAATCAAGAAGACATTACTGATATTGCTAGGCTTCAGTATAACAACTATAAGCGTATAGGTGTAAGTGCTGAATTTGAAGTATTGGGGTCAACCTCGCAGTTAGCTCATCTTATAGAAAAATTTAAGTTAAAAACACAACACTTAGAAGTAGCGCGGCTGACTTTAATTATTAATTTAGCCAATCTACATTGGGTTACGTTAATAATTTCTCATGGAAATGAAGGTTATGTCAGTTATTATATTGACTCAAAAGATAATGCACCCCCTACTGAATATTATGCGCTATTAAATTCTTTAGGGATTAGTCTCATCAGTTTGAAAATGGATGTCTCTCAACAAACAGATGCTTATAACTGTGGATTATGGGCATTAGAAAATGCATTTACTCTTAACGAAATGCTTGATGAGAATTGGTCGTTGCATCAAGTTATTAATGAGTTAAAAGTACCACGTAATAGCGAGTATTTTAATAACAAACGTCTATTTCTTTCTGCTAAGCTTCGTGCTGATGCAGAGCGTAATGCAAGATGGCTCCATACTGTGGGTTCTGAACAAGGTGATCATTTAACCAGTGATAGTGAACCTATGCTCAAAAGACAACGAGCAGAAACAAAAGAAGAAAAAACCAGATTATTATTAGAGGTGTTTGTAGAGGCGTTTATAAGTGCTTTTATGAAAAGGTTAGCGGCTTATCATTTGGCAGCTAAAGGTGAAAGATTAACTGATACAACACTTAAAATTGAGCTGAAAACAGGTTTGACTGGAGCGTTATTAGGTGTTGGTATTTCCCAAAGTATCGTTGGGTCA
>JAVHYG010000132.1 GCA_031119195.1 Rickettsiella sp.
TAACTCCTCATATAAAAATTAGTTTAACCTTGACACTCTTATTTGAATACTCCCAAAAATTAATTGAATCAAATGAGTGGGAAGCACTATAGCTTCCACACTCTCACTCTTAGATTTTAGTGCACCCAAATTATATGTAGGCGCGTATTACCACTAACGATTACGAACGATCACTTTTTATTTCCGAACAAGTCTTAGAGTGTCATCTACATATGTAAATATTGAGCTTCTTTAATTTCAGCTCCCTCATTTTGCCCCTTTGCGATGTCACTAATGCTGCTACGAGAAACTGTATCGCTAGTATTGCTCACAAAAAAATGTGTTTGGGCACTAGTATTTTTATTTAATTGCGTAAGTTCGAACCTTTTTTCGCTGATTAATCTGCTCTTTAACTTTAAAGAAGGAAGTACAAATTCGTCAAAAGGTTTATCTTTATAATTTAAATCGTTTATGACTTGAATGAGTTCTTTTATTTTACAGTGATCCGCTTCTAAGTCAGTAAAATTATTATAGATCATTCTTTTAAAAACGTTTTCTTTTAGAAAATTATTATAGAAAACGTCCACAGCTTTTTTACCATTTTCTTTTAAAGCATTTTTACTTGTTTCCGTTAAATTAAAATCAGTAGTTTTGACATCACAATCTTCAATCCCTATAGTTGATCGAATGTATTGTTCAACCTTGTTTAAGTCAGATGTTAAAAAAGTTAGAATGCTTGAAAGTTTATCTTCTATATATTCTTTTGGGTGCCATAATGAAAGTTCACAAGCAGCACCCTCTTTTAATGCCATGTTATGCTGCTCTGATATATAAGCAACTTCTACTTTAGTATCAACTCGAAGCCCTAGAGAGCTAGGGTTATAGTTATGAGAACTTGCTAATCCATAATATTCTGGTAACCAATATTTGCGATCGCAAAATATATCTATTGGATAATTATTTAAAACCCCTCCATCTACATATGGAACAAGCTTATGGTTGCTTCTATTTATTTTTTCTTGCGTGGGCTCCCAGTCAATTTCACGCATTGCATCTTTGTCAATGTAACGTGTCCAAAAATAGCCTGGAATTGACATACTAGCCAATACGGCATCTGCAATTTGTAGATTAGGCGTATTTTCCCAAGAAAATATTTCTGTCTTATTCTTATCAGCATTAGTCACAATAATTAATAAATTTTTGTAAGCAGTGTAATTACTGGTATTTTCTTCATTCTCATCCCTTGCTTTTTTAAGATCAGAAAACGTAGCGAAGACATTACCTAATTTTTTTTCTACAATTTTTTGCACCCATTTGTAAAGTTCTTTTCCATCATACATACCTTGATTAATACTAGAAATATCCTTTAGTTTAGTAATATAGCCGTAGATTGCTCCTAGACGACCACCTTGAGGACTAGTAAATTTAGAAAAATCAACCGCCGTTAATTCTCGTTCGATTTCATCGGGAGTATAGTTTAACGCGACCATTAGTGCTGTCATAGCGCCTGCTGAGCTTCCTGCTACCCAGGTTAGCCTATCGAGCAATCCAGTTTTTTCTTTGAGGGCTCGAAAAGCTCCTGCATAAGCAAGTCCTTTTACACCACCACCTTCAAATATTAAAGAAGTAATAGCAGGTCTTGGTATTTCTATAATAATTTTTTTTTCTTGATTAGTTTCCATGAGAGATTCCTTTCCATAAGAAATTCATTATTAATTTTATTTATATAATAAGTAACACATTAGAAAATTACTATAAGAGAATATAGATCTATGCATAAATTAGCGCTATATATATTAATAGACTAAGTTTAGGGGATGTTGGGTCTGCACCAAAAGAGTGTGCAAATTAATCGCGTAAACTTATCTTAAGTGATTGAAAATATAACGCTGGTACCACAAGCGTTATCAGCTGGAGCAAGGAACTTAAAGGTGCACCCTGTCCGCAAGTATTGGGCATAGATGAGCATTTCTTTAGCTAGCCATTAACGTGTTTTATCATGCGCCTAGCAAGTGCGGTTAAAACAGGATTGGTGTTTTTGTAATATGCCAACATAATAAGCGCAATGGATAACGCCCAACCCTGTCCTCTTTCCCAAGTGTTATTATCAACCTGCTCTAAATTTTCTTTGAAGACACTCCTTGACGCGATCCCAATAAACTCCAGGCAATGACTAAATCACAGTGGGTCTCCGACCCCTATATCGGAAAAATCAATAACGGCACTCAGCCGATTCTTTTTAATCAAAATATTACCTGGTAAAAAGTCCCCATGAATCCATACCGACTCTTTGCTTCAATAAGGAATATTTGATAAATCATGCCAAACAGAACTTAAAAAATCGATATCAATTTCTACTACTAGTTGGTTTATTGCTTGCTTTGTTTGTTTATTAACTTCTTTTAGACAAACACCGCGTCTAGAAGTTGGCCCATTGACTAATTTAATGTTGTGCAATTTATTTAAAAAATATGACAGTTCTTTTGCTAGATACAGATATTCATTGTCTTTTTCAAAATCCGGGTTATAGCCCTCATTCCATTTAGCTACGATTCAGGAATAAGGATAAGAACTATAAGGTTTTCCTTTAAATACGAGCACAGAAAGTGGTGTTTTCAATACTTGAGCCAGCTTGTACCCATTTGTATTCTTTATTAATGCTTTCCGCTGCCCAATGAATTCGAGGTAAACGAACCACATATCCACTACCTAAACGGAATAAGGTATTATCAGTACCACTGGACTTTACTGTTTTTAATGGAAGATTAGCCAAAAATGGATACTGATTTTTAAGTAGTGTTTTAACAAGCCATTCGTTTATATTTAATTCATTTTCGTGCATTTTAGTCATAGCGATACACTTTATAACACTTTTACATTATCCGCCCCCAACTCAAAGAAACGTGAAAATATAATAACTTAACTATAAATAATGAGTAAATTCACGATGCTTCCTTATTGGAATGGAGAGGTTGTATTTAACCTCCCCATTAGTTGGTTGTGTTAAATGTCCCCAAGGTGGTCAAGACCTTGGGGAACGCTTTTTTTGTAAGACGTTTTGTTCCTATAGTCCTAGTACAATAGGACTTATTAACTAATTAGTTAACAGGGAAAGTGGGAAATTTTTTCAAATTTTCTATTAAAAAGAGTTTAATTCCTCTTCTACATATTTCAGACATACTAATTTTCATATTTAAGGATAACCATCTAAGCTCTTCCCACATTTCTTTTGGCATTTCCACTACCAAGGTAGATTTTTCACTTTTCTTTACGATTTTTCCCAATACTCATTCCTATAATGTCATAGTATACTAGGATTATAAGTATATAACTTTTCACTAAAAATAAATATATAGGATATTTATGCTATTAGAGCGTCTCGAAAGGTCAATTGATTTAAAAGCTCTAAAGCAAGATTTTAGAAAAATAGGAATAAACTTCATTACCGCAGGTGTTATAGGAGTATTTATAAACCATTATGTAGGTTTAGATTTTTCCACAATGTTTTGGGCCTCTCTATCGATAACTGCTCTTGGTATGCTTTCATTAACTATAGGATTACTTCGGAAGAACAAATAATGACAACGCTTTTATCATTTCTTCCAATTATCATAGTTGCTATTGGACTTGGATTTGGAGCTGTATTGATTATCGATGACTTTATAAAACATTCAAAATCAACTAAAAAAAAAATATAATTTAAGAGTATATTTTTTTCTTATAACGCTAGTAATATGAAGAAATCAGCCTATCAACTTAAAAAACCACCTACCCATCACAAATAACAGATAAGCAGCAAGAAAAATTTAAATGCTTATCAGGTAAGCTTAAAGAATCGTTAAATTTTTCTGGGGATCCCTTTAACTTTACAAAAATCATTACGAAATGAACGGGAAAGTAGTGATTAACAACTATTTAATGTTTATAACCAAATAAACGATATAACTTATCGGAAGACATTAGTGGTTTTTCTGAAATTTTGCTCAAGTGTAAAACAGACGATTTCTCTAACTATCTTTATCACGATTTAACAATACTTTAATTTCATTAATTTCCTGGCTTAGTTTTTCGGCTCTCCCACAAATAAGTGGGCAAATTAATCTTGTAAACTTATTTTAAGTACTTGAAAAAAGAAAGAGGCTCTCCCCCAAATAAGTAGGCAAATTAATCACGTAAACTTATCT
>JAVHYG010000133.1 GCA_031119195.1 Rickettsiella sp.
AATGTACTCATACCAATAGTGATATGGTGAACGTTTAAACTTCATTAACGCACTGCGGCTAATGCCAGGACCTTGGTGATAAGCCTCATTGGAAATATCATAAATTCCTGGTTCCATGTTTCTCCCATTAACAGTTTGTAATGTATCAGCATGAATCGAAGACATCGATTTGTTAAGCGCTATATCTGGTATTTGAGATAGGGTATTAAGCATGTGAAACCTCCTTAATCATTTCCTCTTAAGGTAATTTCATAATCACGTAGCATGACTTCAAAACGCCGTTTTTCTTCGGATAATTTATCAAACAAGGTATTAAATTTAGAAAGACGATCCGTAATAAACTGATAGAGACTTTCCATATCAAAAAGTGGGATAATATCTGAACCACATAATCTCTCGGCTCGCTTGAAAATCATTTCAAGTTTCTTTATTTGAGAAGTGGTTTCGATTTTTAAGTCATCGATATGCTGCAAAGATCCTGAGCTTGGTGGGTTAATTCATCAAACGATTGCACAAGGTGCTTAGATTGATCTAAGCTAATAGGCGTGATCATAATCAACTCTCCAGGTTGGTTGTGTTAAATGTCTCCAGAGGTTACCGCCTCTGGGGAACACACTTCTAATATCTCATATTGATATCATTTTGCACTATATTTTTTTACTCTTTTAATCTTTGTTTTATTCCTACTCTTAATAATTCAAGACAAACTGCATTAACAGATAATCCACTTAAAGATGCTATTTTTTTTAAGTCTTTGAAATAGGTTTCTGGAGCACGAATTAACATACTTTTTATTATTAATTTTTCGTTAGACTTTGCTTTCGAAGTATCTATCTTTTTACTGCTCATTTAATATGCCTAATCTAAATATAATTTAAGCTAGCACTATGATAGCAGTTTTAAATTTTTATTTTATATACTTCTTTTCTATGACCAAAAGCTAGCACTAAAACGGTTACCTTTTTGTCTTCAATTTTACAAATAATTCTGTAATCTCCAATTCTATACCTCCACAATTCCCCTTGTTTACCTCGTAGTGCTTTTCCTTGTGACCTTGGATTATCAACTTTTTCTATTTTTCTCAAAAAAGAAACTATACGTATTTTAGTAGTTTTATCTAATTTTTTTATTTTTTTAGCTGCGCTATTAGTAACTTCAATCGTCCAAGCCAAGGTCTTTCTCCAGTTTCTTAAGAGTAATTTTAGACTCCTTTTTTTCTAGAGCGGCTATTCCCAATAAATAATCTTCTCTATCATCTAAAAATTCACGTATAGCTTTTTTTACAAAATAACTTTTTGTATGGCCTGTTTCTTCACATAAGTGCTCTAAACGAAGCTCTGTTTCTTGATCTAAACGTACACCTAGCATTTTTTATCCCAATATGTTTAACATGTTAAACAAAGTATAACTACTTTTCTCATAAAATCAACAGAGTTAGTCATAGACAATTTTTAAAGATAAAATATTAATCATGTATCATGCTATCCCAATATCAGCTTCTTCATGAGAGAAATACTTCTCATTAATGCTTGTTTGTATTCTTCTTTTTCTAAGGCGTTATCAATGCAATAGGCGACTTGTGCGTCATATTGCCTACTTCGATGATATTTGGTAGCACTCTGATAGATAGTCGCTGGCAGGTTATCTTAGACAGACGAATTGATTTAAACTGACGCTTGCGGTCATAACTGGCTGCTTAAGTTATTTAAGGTTGTTGGTTGTGTTTGTCCCTGAGGTGTTCGAAACCTTGGGGGACGCTTTTTCATACTGCAAATTTAATTTATCATTAAATGACGATTTAATCAATAATAAATTAACTTTATTTGATTAAATCATACATTACTGCTATCTTTTCTCAATTAATTGTTGAAATATTTAATTATGAGCCCAAGAAAACCGACTCGCACTTTAGAAGATCAGAAAAAAATAGTTCATATGAACTTTGAAACGACAAAAGAAGTAAGAAATGCTTTTAAATCTAAAGTAGCTATAAGCGGAAAATCAGTAAGACAAGTATTAGAAGAATTAATGAAGGAATATATTAAGAAATAGTTTGTTAATATAAATTATAAGAATTATAAAATACATATTATGAAAAAATAAAATATCAACCGTAGAGTGGATTTTTTTATTTTCAAATCCAATTAGACTTCACTTTCCTAAATTAATAACAAGGAAAAAAAGTGAGCACACCTACACCCCATGACGCCATATTTAAGAAATTTTTTAGGACATTTCAGTAGTTAATAGCTTTTTCCAAGCTTATTTACCTGAAAAAATTAAGAAAAGGTGCGATTTTTCTACTCATAAGATCGAACCCGGTTCCTTTATTGACGACAATTTAAGCCAACATCATTCGGACATTTTATATTCCCTTAATATAGAGGGTCATAAAGGTTATATTTACATTGATGTCGAACATCAAAGCACACCTCAAGAGTTGATGCCTATTCGGATGTTTCGCTATAAATTGGGCATCACAAAACAGCATCTTGACCAAAGACATAAAAAAGCACCCGCTGTTATCCCTATTATTTTCTACCATGGAGAAAGACTATACCCCTATAGTTTAAAGCTTATTGACTGTTTCGAGGACAAAGAATTTGCCAAAGAACACTTCTTTGATGACCCTTTACTAGTAGATTTAAATCTAAAGTCAGACGACGAATTTTATAAACATAAAAAGCTTGGCCTTTTAGAACTAGTTCAAAAACATATTTTTAAAAGGGACCTGGACAACATTGTCGGAGAACTGGTTAAGCTTGTTGAATCTACGCAACCTGAACATGATTTGTTCAATGGATTGGTATATTATATGTTATTAATAGGTCAAACGCGTAACGTCAACAGGGTTATTGAGAAGCTTAGAACTATCGAAAATTACGAAGAGGATGTTATGAACGCAGCACAGCAACTCCAACAGCAAGGCCGAAGAGAAGAGGACTTTGTTATTGCTAAAAGAATGCTTGATATGGGAGCGGATGTTGATTTTATTAAAAAAGCGACGCAGCTTTCTGATCAATATTTGCTAAGCCTGGAAGATTAATTAAAAAATAACAAGGAGGGTTTTATAATGCGTTACTTTCTAAACCCTGAACTAAATGCTCAACTTAAGAAGAAATGGGATAAAATAGGATTATCTAAAGAAATTCAAGATAGCTTAATCAATCTCATGGATATAGCTGTTATTGCTATAGAAAAAGATCTCGCCGTATTGCCCGATGTCTCGTCGACGAGGGCTTATCTCCTGAAAAAATCAAACGCATAATTGAGTGTTCCTATTCCTCTAGTGTGCATCATTAATTTTTTTATTTTGATTGACACATTTAATAAAAAAATTAGTGTAGAGAATTTGTAAAGTAGTGACATTCAATATACGTCAAATGTTGTTATTTTAGGTAATTCTTAAAGCAACCAAATAATCGCAAGTTGTTGATTATTAATAATTTTTTAAATTATATACCAGGTTCGAAGCCTGGTACTCTATCCAGCTGAGTTACGGACGCGTACCCCTGAAAGGTCCCGCATTCTAACAGTTTGCAACTCATCCAGCTAGCCTCCGCGTGCAACTGTTTGAACAGTGTGTACCAATTTTGTACCAGCCACACGCTCAGCGGCTTCTTAGATTGTTGGCCGTTTAAATCTGCATAAAATCTTACAGTATTATAACCTCAATTTCAGATGAGGTTAAAGATTAACAGTTTATTCAATTTTTGCATTAACTACATCAATCCAATCCTCATATGAAATTGAATAGTATTTTGGATTCAATTTATCGAAGTAAGATACAGAAAGTTATCCAAAAAAATTGGCTAAAGCTTTTTTGCCTCTCTATTTACCAGGATATAAATCATTAGAACGTTTTTGGTAGTGGTTGATGCTAAAAATATAGGGTTATAAATTTATTTACAAAAAAATGGAAAGGTTTATGTAGCAAATATGAAAGTTAATACGACATTACCATTAAGGAAAATACAATTTTTACTATCAACTTAAACTTTAAGGCCTATAACAATTTACTATAGTTATTTACTGAGGCTATTCTTATAATAGTAGTATTAAAATACTTATAAAGGAGATAGTTCTTTGGATAGTGTTGATTTTGAAAAAATAGCAGAAGAGCCACTAGTTGGCATTCCTATGAAAAAATT
>JAVHYG010000134.1 GCA_031119195.1 Rickettsiella sp.
GTACTTAAGATAAGTTTACGTGATTAATTTGCCTACTTATTTGGGGGAGAGCCATAGGGTTAACGATTTTTAGTTTCTTCGCAAGTACGCTGCATCTACAAAGTGACCTGAAGCATATTCATGCAATACACTGGCAATAAAAGTTTGATAAGGTAAGCCCTTGTAGGCAGCCTTTTGTTTCAATCGCTCTAAATCAGCATTGGATAGGCGAAGTGTTATACGAGCATCTTTTCGCAAAAAATTTTTGGCAGCTTCCTTAGCAAAAGCTATTTCTTCCTTCAAATTATCAACACTCTTTAATGTTCCGTTATCGACAGCCTTATCAATAGCCTCATTAATACTTTGCTCTTCTTGATCGAGCGGAATATCAAAAATTTTATGTTTTCTCTTTTTCATATTGCTTTCCTCTTAGATACTGCTTAGTCAATTTTCGATTAGGGAAAATAGTCTTTAAAAAAACCGTTTCTTTATCCTTTCTAACAAAAAGAACTAAGCATATATAACCATTAAGATTTATTACGTATATACTTTGATTTGGATATTTCGAGGAATTTGGCCATCTCTCGTACTTTAGTATTGGATGCAAATATTCTTATTCGTGCTGTTATAGGGGAAAAAGTTAAAAATTTAATTATAGCTAACCATCATGAAACAATTTTTTTACACCTGATAAAAGTATTTTTTTAACTATAATAAAATTACCAAATAGGCTATCTACTAAGCAGAATTAAAACTAGAAGTTTAAAATATTTCTTTCTGATAAGAGGCGGATGTATCTGCCTTCCCGTTCAAATGTATTCCGACTGCTTACTAATTAAATACAAAAAATTATTTTTATCTGTGATAAAATAGATACAGTTTTTTCTCGTTATAAGTAATAAAAATCAAATTATTTAAATTTAAAAGGACATAAACATGGTTAAAAATAAGAAAATAAAAAGAAAATTTCAATCGGAACTAAATGCCAAACTGATTTCAGCAACTGTCTCTGGTTTTCCGGGGCAGGTTAGAAGATTTTTAAAAAAAGGCGCTAATAGTAATTCTGTAGACGAAAATGGGAAAACGGTATTATATATTGCTGCCAAAAAAGGTGATGCAAAAATTGTTAACTTACTACTTAAAAAAGGCGCTAAGAATAACGTTTCAAAGGATATTACACCGTTAGATATTGCAGTTATATTTGAACATCTGGAAGTTATTCAGTTGCTCATTAAAGATGATAGAGATGTTGATCTCAATCACAATAAAGAAACTGTAAATCCACTATCCCTTGCCATTTTTCATGAAAAATTGGAGAGTGTTAAATTACTGCTCAAAAATGGCGCTGAAGTGCTTACTAAGCATATACCACAGAAAATCGAATGTGGAACTCACGAAATAATTAAACTTTTAATTCCTCATTTATTATTAGGAGATCCAACCATACCCATGCTTGAATGCATTCAAGCATGCCAAGAGTTATTAACCACTTGGAATGATAGCCTAACTCAAATAAAAAAAATGCAAAATATATTTATTTCGGAGGCTTTTAGTCTTTATGATCTATTAAAACTAGATTCCAATAGATTAGTGAAAGGAGTTACTAAAAACAATCTTGTTGAAGCAAAAAACATTAATTTTAGTGAAAACTTTTCAAGCTATTCTAATATCTTACAAAAAAAATTAGAAGCATTGGTAGCTTTGAAAGAAAAACAGCATACAACTGCCCTACAGAAAAATATTATCTTTTTTAATAACCCATCAGCCAACGCCAGTATGCAAAAAGAAAAAACCATGTTCCATAATTGTATTAGTCCATAAAAGCATGTACCAAATTTACCACTTTAATAGACGTTATGAAGATGTTGAAACCTGCAGAAACTAAGGCAATTAAAAAAAACTAAATAAGTCCAATTTACTCTAATAAGGTTTAAAATAAAACAATAAAAATACGTGCCGTGACTTTTGCGTGATTGAAGCACGCTTTTTTAATGCTTTTGCATGACAATTGTAATAACCACCATAATTAAATATTTTTTTAAAATTATTTACGTTTTAAGCCTATGACTGTTAATCATTGGGTCGTAGGTCGCGTACTGCGCCGGAACCAATGCCAGCAAGCCTTAGCTGGCTTCGAATTCCTGAAAAATATGGCTTGCGCGATTTTTGTGGTCTTTAAACTTGAAGTGCGCCTTTTCTGAATGCCGGTACTTATAAAAGCAAAACCAAACCCAACTTTTTTGCTGTTTTAGCTAACGCTTTATCCTTTGTTGCCAGTGGAATCCCTAATCGCATTGCTAATTTTATTTAGAATAAGTACAGAAACTACATATATTTCAAAAACGCCTGATACTTTGTGAAAAGTTTAAATAACGCTTTAAAAGTCTATTTTTTTCTTTTTGCAACTGCCGGTGCATACTCTTTCGCTTTTTTTGTAACTTTTTCTTTAAACGATATTCCCGCACAAAAGGGAAAGAATCCCATAAAAGTGATAAAAATGAATGTGTTTTCATAAAACTTTCCTTATTTATTTGAATCAAATTTCTGTAGGTTACTCCTTGTGATCCCCGTTTTAGCGGAGTTCCTGTCAACAGTGATATCAGACAACATACACAATGTACGATCAATCTGAATAGGGTGAGGAATAGCATCAGAAAACCCCCGCGCGCGGTTTTGATGCTCGATCTGTCCTGGCAAATAGTCAGGTGCAACGATCTTTTTTTTGAAGGCTGCGTATTTCCGATAACGCCGTTCAAATTCTTTTTGGGAAAAACTAAGTTCACGCTCCGATTGCCGACATAACAATATCCATCCTCCCATTTCCTGTATCACTTTATGAATGAGTGAGTCGCTGAACACTACACTTTCATAGTGTCCAATACATCGAATCGCTTGAACTACTTGCGTCCAAGCAGTCAGGCTTTTTGATGCACTATCTCCTTCAATGGCTTTTATCCAGGCCGAAGGACTGGGAAAACCCTTTAGAGCATAATCAGGATCTCGCAGAAAAGACTCTAAGCTAGATTTAAATAACTCCAACGAATACGGTTTTAAACAATTCCAATAGGTTTGTAATAACAATTCAGATAGTTTTCGATTGTAAATTTCTGCTAACATCATTAATCCTTGCGTAAACTCCATACGATCAGTGCTGTTCATAATCTAATCTATGCCATATTGCAGCGCTTGAAATTCCATTGTTTTAGCCAACTCTCTTTTATCGGGCTGTAGCCAATTTTTGGCAATAGTTTGGTTATATTCAAACGTAAGAAGATAACCTCGTGTAGAAAGATTTTTTTTCTGGTATTGGGCTTGGGTAAACCACGTATGTATATGCTGTAAAATAGTAGCGCGTGCTTTTCTGCGCTTCACATGTTGCTCGTTCCAAGCCAACAACTGCTGTAATGTTTTTAGCACATCGATAGCTTTATAAGTCGCTTGCCAGTGACGACATTGCTCTCTAGTAACGTAATAAAATTCATTGTTACGTAGAGGGATCATCACAACCGCAGCTTGAGGTAGAGAATTTAAATTAAAATCTGTTATTTGTGCATGGGATTTTTTAACAGGTGACACATTTCGGCTAAATTGTTTTATTGTTTTAAATTGATCTACCTGCTCCTGTTCCTGTTCCTGATCCTGATTAGGAAAAGGTTTTACTTGTACATTTTGTTTTTTCACAGAAGGTTTTCGCAAAGCTTCTTCAAAGGCTTGTGCAAAGGCTTTTCCTAAGCCTTCAACAAATGATTTCAATGTTTGATAAGCTTCGTCTTTAAGTGCACATTCGGGTATTTCATCCCAATGAAGTGCCCAACTTTTTACGACATTGGGAGATTGTGGTTTATTATATTTAATAGCATTACGTATAAAAATAACACGTGATTTAAGATCTACTTTAAGTAATCCCTGATTTATTACTTCTTTCAACGCACGGCGAAAACTCACCACCGACCAACCCAATTCTTCTGCCATTGCAGCAGCCCCAGCGCGATATAATCCTGGGATAGAGGTGGTATTAGGATTAGTAAGCAAATAAATAAAAAGTGCTTGGCCACTTGGTTTTAGTGGACTCAAAGACCTGAACTTCTGATCGCACCAAATTCTAACATCTAACATTCTATAGCGCATGGGTTTCCTTATTAAGAGAAGTGGATTGAGA
>JAVHYG010000135.1 GCA_031119195.1 Rickettsiella sp.
ACCTTACTTGCAAAGACATTGGCACGTTTATTTAACATCCCTTTTGCCATTGCTGATGCAACGACATTAACAGAGGCAGGTTATGTGGGTGATGATGTCGAAAACATTTTGCAAAAATTATTGCAAGCGGCGAACGGGAATGTAGAAAAGGCACAATTAGGTATTATTTATATCGATGAAATCGATAAAATCAGTCGACGTGCTGAGAGTCCCTCTATTACACGCGATGTTTCCGGTGAGGGTGTCCAGCAAGCTTTATTAAAACTACTTGAAGGTACAGTTGCTTCTGTCCCTTTACAAGGCGGGCGTAAACATCCTAATCAAGAAACTGTACAAATCGATACAACCAATATTTTATTTATTTGTGGGGGTACTTTTTCAGGACTAGAAAAAATTATTCGCCAACGTACAGAGCGGACTGGAATTGGTTTTGCTGCAGATGTGCGCAGCAAAGAGGATAAAAGTCAATCCGCTGCATTATTTAATAGGCTTGAACCTGAAGATTTAGTAAAATATGGGCTTATTCCTGAATTAATAGGTCGTTTACCTGTTATTGCCATTTTAGAAGAACTTGACGAAAAAACGTTAGTCAAAATCTTAAAAGAGCCTAAAAATGCGCTTATTAAACAATATCTAAAGCTATTTAAAATGGATAACGCCGAATTAGAATTTCGTGAAGACGCATTGCAAGTTATAGCTCGCAAAGCTTTAGAACGAAAAACAGGAGCAAGAGGTTTGCGTTCTATTTTAGAAACAGCACTATTAGATACAATGTATGCATTACCATCTATGCTGAACGTTAGTAAAAAAGTAGTTGTTGAAGCGGCCACTATTACTAAAGGTGTTAAGCCTTTAATGATGTATATAAAGGAGCCAGAAATAGATTCGGGCAGTGTAGATAATACGGAATTGGCCGCAGGTAGTGAATAAATCTTATTTAGCAAAAGATTTATTGAATTTGGAAATAGCAACTTATGAGCATAGCCACTAAATCCTCAGAAAAGCTTCCAATACTTCCGTTAAGGGATGTGGTTGTTTATCCCCATATGGTAATTCCGCTTTTTGTTGGAAGAAAGCAATCTATCCGAGCATTAGAAGCAGCGATGGCTTCTAAAGATGCCGAGAAAAAAATCTTATTGATTGCCCAAAAAAATCCAGCTGAAGATAATCCAAACATTGAAGGATTTTACGAAGTTGGAACGATAGCAACTATTTTACAGTTGTTGAAATTACCGGATGGGACTGTCAAAGTTCTTGTTGAAGGCTTTCAAAGGGGACATGCTAGAAAATTTTTCGATGAAACAGACTATATTAGTGCAGAAATTGAGGTGGTGGAAATACCGGCAGCGGATCAAGAAACTTCGCTGTTAGTACATGATCCTAGTCAAATACAGACTTCTTCATCCGAACCTAATCAACAGCAAATCATTGAAGTATTAACACGTACTATTCTGTCTCAATTTGAACAGTATGTAAAATTAAATAAAAAAATCCCACTAGAAATATTAACTACCTTATCTAGCATTGATAATCCCGGCCGCTTGGCAGATATGATTGCAGCCCATCTTTCGCTTAAGATACAAGAAAAGCAAGAAATTCTGGAGATATTTCCATTAAAAGCACGTTTAGAGAAGTTATTAGCTTTTCTTGAAGGTGAAATCGATTTGTTGCAAATGCAGAAACGTATTCGTGGGCGCGTCAAGAAACAAATGGAAAAAAGTCAGCGTGAATATTATCTAAATGAACAGGTTAAAGCGATTCAAAAAGAGTTAGGTGAATCGCAAGGAGTTGGCAATGAATTAGGTGATATCGCTACTCGTATAGAAAAAGCTAAAATGCCAAAGGAGGCAAAAGAGAAAGCGCTAGCTGAATTAAGTAAATTGAAGTCAATGTCGCCTATGGCTGCTGAAGCCACGGTTAGCCGTAATTATTTGGATTGGATTTTATCTGTTCCTTGGTATAAGTGTAGTAAAGTTGTTTATGATCTGGATAAAGCAGAAAAGGTATTACAAGAAGCGCACTATGGTTTAGAAAAAGTTAAAGAACGTATTATTGAGTTTTTAGCAGTACATCAGCGCGTTAAAAAATTAAAAGGACCTATCTTATGTTTAGTGGGTCCACCAGGAGTGGGAAAAACATCTTTAGGCCAGTCGATTGCAAAAGCAATAGGACGTGAATTTAGTCGCATGTCTTTGGGTGGCGTGCGTGATGAGGCAGAAATCCGAGGCCATCGCCGTACTTATATTGGATCCATGCCTGGTCGCATTATGCAAAAAATGGCGAAAGTTGGTGTTAAAAATCCACTATTTATGCTTGATGAAATCGATAAAATGGCGATGGATTTTCGTGGCGATCCAGCAGCTGCATTACTTGAAGTATTAGATCCAGAGCAAAATCATGCTTTTGATGATCATTATTTAGAGGTTAGTTACGATTTATCAGAAGTTTTATTCATTGCTACGGCTAATACTTTAAATATTCCGCCTGCATTATTGGATCGTATGGAAGTCATACGTATTCCCGGCTATACCGAAGATGAAAAAATCAATATTGCTGAACAACATTTGTTACCTAAGCAATTGGAACAGAACGGACTAAATGTAACATCACAAAATAAAGAATTGGACCTTTCAAAAAAAGTGTTGCAGGATATTATTCGTTACTATACCCGTGAAGCAGGTGTTCGTAATCTTGAGCGTGAAATAGCTAAAATTTGTCGTAAAGTAGTTACCCAAATAACTCGCAAATCGAAATTAAAGAAGCTCGTCAAAGTTGCTAAAAATAATAAGATGGTCAAAGTTACTGAGCAGAATTTGGAGGAATATTTAGGCGTTAGACGTTTTCGTTATGGATTAGCTGAACAAAGTGATCAGATAGGTCAAGTTAGTGGTTTAGCATGGACAGAAGTAGGCGGTGATTTATTAACCATAGAGGCAGCTGTTATACCTGGAAAAGGAAAAACGAGTTACACAGGTCATTTAGGCGAAGTGATGCAGGAATCTATTCAAGCAGCTTTAACGGTTGTTCGAAGTCGTGCGGAAGGTTTGGGTATTCCTATTAATTTTTATGAGAAAAAGGATATTCATGTCCATGTTCCTGAAGGGGCTACTCCAAAAGATGGTCCCAGTGCGGGAATTGGTATGTGCACGGCCTTAGTTTCTGCGATTACTGGGAAGCCTGTATGTGCCGATGTTGCTATGACAGGAGAAATTACTTTGCGCGGTGAAGTGTTGCCTATTGGTGGTTTGAAAGAAAAATTATTAGCAGCTCATCGGGGTGGTATTAAAACAGTTATTATTCCTAAAGAAAATGAGCGAGATCTCAAAGAGATTCCTGAAAATATTAAAAAAGGATTAGCTATTAAACCCGTACGGTGGATAGATGAAGTTCTAAATATTGCCTTACAAAAGCCGACACAACCGTTTCAATCTAAATCTCGATTGAAACGCAAGAAAAATTTAGCACCTGTTAAATTAGTAAGTAAAAGAGTCCAAAAGGTTAATTCTACAACAAACGTCCATTAATAAACTTTGATTTCCTTGACAGACGATTCTTGCAATTGATATAAACGTTGCACTATAAGCTATGGCAAGATGCTGCAAGTGATGTAAAAGGTATGAACCTAATTTTTACCGATGTGAGGGTATATGAATAAATCAGATTTAATTGATGTGATTGCAGGCTCAGCAGCAATTTCAAAAAATATTGCTGGGAAGACCTTCGATAAGCTTTTAGAAGCGATTACGCATGCTTTGAAAAAAGGAGAAGACGTCACCTTAATAGGATTTGGTACATTTAAGGTCAATGACCGAAAAGCGCGTACTGGTCGTAATCCTAAAACAGGTGCGGTTTTACAAATTGCAGCAAGTAAAGTAGTTGCTTTTAAGGTAGGAAAAGGACTTAAAGATGCTGTACAAGCTGCGGGACAAAAAGAGTAGTAATATATTCTAAACTGATCTAGAATATCGTCCCTCTTAAGAGGGTGCTTAGCTCAGTTGGTAGAGCATCGCCCTTACAAGGCGAGGGTCGTAGGTTCGATCCCTACAGCACCCACCATCTATGATGCAGGAGTGGTAGTTCAGTTGGTTAGAATACCGGCCTGTCACGCCGGGGGTCGCGG
>JAVHYG010000013.1 GCA_031119195.1 Rickettsiella sp.
CCACAGGATGTTCTTGAGAAACGTGTGCAGCAGCCTTTAAATGCTGTTCTAATGATTCAGAATCGTAGACAACATTCATCGCTGAACCTGACAAAATATAAGAAGGTCGGATTAACACAGGATATCCCACCTCAGATGCAAATTTTTTTGCTTTAGTTAAGCTGCTGATACGCTGCCAAGCGGGCTGATCAATCATAAGTTTATTTAATAGATCAGAAAATTTCTCACGATTTTCTGCATGATCTATAGCCTTTGAATCTGTACCTAATAAAGGATAGCCCGCTGTTGCTAAAGGCAATGCTAAATTATTGGCAATCTGACCACCAACCGAGACAATAATACCTTTAGGTTGCTCAAACTCAATAATATCTTGAACACGCTCTAACGTAAGCTGTTCGAAATAAAGTCGGTCCGATTCATCATAATCGGTTGAAACAGTCTCAGGATTTGAGTTAATAATAATCGCTATTTCTTTTAAACGACGTAAAGTCTGTGCGGTATTCACCGCACACCAATCAAATTCAACGGAAGACCCAATTGCATAAGGGCCTGAACCTAATACAATAATAGGGTTTAAGGAAGCGGGCATTATATCATGCGCTACTGCATGGTAAGTTAAATATAAATAATTGGTTTGTGAAGCAAACTCACCGGCTAAGGTATCAATTTGCTTAACGTACGGAACTATCTTATGTTTCAAACGTAAAGCACGAATTTGTTTGACTGATTTATTTTTTAATTGTGCAATAGCTTGATCTGAAAATCCCGATTGTTTTAATTGACGCAATAGTTTTTGATTTAAAACACCTTGCATTAATTGTTTCTCCAACGCGGCTATTCGATGAATATGTGCTAAAAACCAGACATCAATTTGTGATAACTGTTGGGCCTGTGTTATGGAACCACCTTCTCTAAAAAAATTGTATAAAGCAAATAAACGTCTATCCGTTGCATTCTTTATTTCTTTTTTGGAATCTTCTATGGTTTCGAAATAGTCACTTAAACAAGAAGCACCGATATTTAACATACCCACGGCTTTTTGTAATGCTTCTGGGAAAGAACGACCTATCGCCATCACTTCACCAACACTTTTCATTTCGGTACCAATAGTTCTTTCCGCCGCTTTTAATTTTTGTGTATCCCAACGTGGAATTTTAACAACAATATAGTCCAGTGCAGGTTCAAAATAGGCGCAAGTCACTTGCGTAACAGTATTTTTTAACTCATGTAAGCAATACCCTAACGCTAACTTAGTCGCAATAAATGCTAAAGGATAACCTGTTGCTTTCGATGCTAATGCGCTTGAGCGAGAAAGCCGTGCATTCATCTCTATAACACGGTAATCGCCATTCTCTGGATTAATTGCAAACTGTATATTGCATTCACCGACAATATTAAAAAAATCCGCTACTTTTAATGCAATATTACGTAAAAATTGGTGTTGTGTATTACTCAAAGTTTGCGCCGGCGCAACCACAATACTTTCGCCGGTATGAATCCCCATGGCATCCATATTTTCCATGTTACAAATCGTTAAACCGTTACCCTCTCTATCACGTACGATCTCATATTCGAATTCCTTCCATCCAAATAAATATTCTTCAATCAGAATCTGTGGTGCTGCAGTTAAACTTTCGTGTGCACGCTGTTCAAGAATTTCTTTATTAAGAATTTTTCCAGAACCTAGCCCTCCCAAAGAAAAACCAGATCGCAACATAACCGGGTAACCAATCTTTTCAGCCGCATTTAAAGCTTGCTTAACCGTTTTTGCAGCGATACTTAATGGAGTTTTTACATTAATTTTTTTCAAGCACTCTTTAAAAATATCTCGATCTTCGGTTTGACGGATTGATTGAACTGATGAGCCTAATACATCCACATTATATTTCTTTAATACACCTTTTTCTTCTAGCTGTAATCCTAAATTCAAAGCCGTTTGCCCACCAAAACCAAGTAAAATTCCATCTGGTTGTTCCTTAGCAATAATTCGTGCAACTGTATTAAAATTTAAAGGTTGTAAATAAACCGCATCTGCTAAATTAGCATCGGTCTGAACGGTCGCAATATTGGGATTGATCAAAACAGTTTTAATATTTTCTTGCTTTAGGGCCTTAATCGCTTGTGAACCTGAATAATCAAACTCACCTGCTTGACCAATACGTAAACCACCTGAACCAAGAATTAAAATCTTTTTGGCTTTAAATCGTCGTGTTTTCATAATTTTTATAGAGAGCAATAAAAACGTTCAAATAACCATTGTGTATCCATTGGACCTGGGGCTGCTTCTGGATGAAATTGAACTGAAAAAAAAGGATGTTCTTTATGTACAATACCGGCTACCGACTCATCATTTAGATTACGGAATAATATCTGCCAGTCTTTAGGTAAAGATTTCTCATCTACAGCATAACCATGATTTTGTGATGTCAAATAACAACGCTTCGTGGGTAAATAAAAACAAGGTTGATTTTGCGAACGATGTCCAAAAACCAATTTATAGGTCTTTGCACCTACTGCTAAAGCCATTAACTGCGTACCCAAACAAATACCAAAACAAGGTTTTTTCTTAGCTAGTACTTTTTTTAGGATAACAACGGTTTTTTTACACATAACTGGATCACCTGGACCATTTGAAATAAAAACACCATCATAATCTTCTTCACTATAATCATAATCGTAAGGAACCCGTTTCATTTGTACTGGAAATTGCAATAAACAACGCAAAATATTTTCTTTTAAACCACAATCAACGACGATGATCTTCTTTTTGCCTTTCCCATAATAAACAGGTTCACTAATCGTGACTTGTTTAACCCAATCAATAGTATCAAACTCAAGAAACTCGGTAGGATTTTTAACCGAATGAGTAATGATTCCAGAAATTACACCACGTTCGCGTAGACAGTGTGTTAATGCACGTGTATCGACGCCAGTAATATATGGAATAGCTTGTGATTCTAGCCAATCCAAAAGAGAAGTTTCTGCAGCATAATTCGAATAAAAAGGAGCAAGCTCTGACATAATCACTCCTTTCACCTGTATCTTTTGTGATTCCCACTTATCCTGAGTAGAAACACCGTAATTTCCTATTAATGGGTAAGTAAAACAAAGTATTTGACCTGCGTAGGAAGGATCCGTTAATGACTCAACATAGCCCACCATCCCGGTATTGAATATAACCTCGCCTGATTGATTATTAATTTGAGTTTGGGGTGAAAATCCAGCAAAGTTTTCGCCTGTTTTTAATAATAAGCGTGTTGGTATGAGTGATTTCATGATTGTTGTTGGTGATATTGAAAAGCAAGGTAAGGATTCCACATCATACCCGTTGCAACAAGCGCGACGTCCGCACCCGCATTGAGAAACTCATCGAAATGTAAGGGAAGTGTAATACCACCTATGCCTATAATAACTAAATCTAATTTTTTTTCATGATTTATATGGACTATTTTTTTAATAAATTGTAGAGCTAATGATCGAATAGGGTTGCCCGAAACACCACTAAAAATTCGTTCTCCAAATGCAGGTTGCTGTGCTTGATCGATAACACGCATACTGATCGAATTAATTGCACTAATGCCTCTTGCTCCAGCTCGCGTTATCGCTTCTAAAATTTTACTTAAGGAATAAGCTTCCGGTAACAAACCTAATTTGACTAATACAGGAAAATTGTCAATGCGATTTACAACGCAAGAAATAATCTTATAAACTGCTTCAGTATCCCAATAAATAGGGTCTCCTTTTTTTAATAAATTAGGACAGGAAAAATTAAGCTCAATGACATCTGCCCCGGCTTGTTTAGCAAACAAAGCAGTTTCTGCAAACTCAGTTGCTGTGTCTTCCAGTGTTCCCCCCTCACCATAAACTGATACTATTAAAATCTGACCTTCCAATAAGGCACTTTTGGCAAATGTTATATCGTTAACAAGGGTCTCGGGCTCTAAAGAACCATTACCAAAAGAATTACTAATCGCAATTTTTTCCGCTGAAACAGGGTTAGCACGTGCGTGTAGAGGTTTCTTTAAATCTGTTTCACTTAATACCGTATCTTTATCGAGGTATACGATATTTGGTAATGAATGACAAGGGTAGGCGCGGCGCCGTATAGTTTTATACGTTAATATATCAAACCCTAAACGTGCTAATAAAGCTATTCCCTTTCCTGTAGTTACTGGACAGGGCGCAGCTCCAATGCGAGAAGCTATTGAATAGTCTAAAAAGCGGATCCAGTTATTTTTCGGAGAAAATTGTCGGGAAGGTGGAATTATTGAGGAAAAAGGCGGATTGCTGAAGTTTTCTTCGAAGGTTTTATGAATATCATAAAGAGGCGACGAAACGCTACTCATGCAGTTAGACTAAAAATAATTTAGCCTATTTAAACCGATTTTTTAAAAAATACCAAGTCTTTTATATATACTCACAGGAATTAGATTTCAAAGCGTCGCCAATATGAATAGCCGATGTGTATTGGACACATGAGTATTGCGAACCAATTGGCAATATAACCGAAAATTCAAGTACGAAGAGTATGCTGTAGCTGGTGCCGAGAAGAGGACTCGAACCTCCACGGGTTTTTTACACCCACAAGTACCTGAAACTTGCGTGTCTACCATTCCACCACCTCGGCATATACCGCGATCATTGAAACGAAACTTTAAAAATATGAGCGAGGAATAACCATTCACATGGGGGCTAATCACAAGCAGAGTTTATTTTCAGCCATTATAGGAGGAAATCGCGATTCTCCCCTTAAAAATCCCCATTACAATAGATTGGAGAGAAGTCAAGTGGACAACTCCGTTTTCAACCAAACTCGAAAACCGCCGGTCAAAGAGGATACATTCTGATAACCCATTTTTTTCAAGTTATCCGCAACTAAGCACGAACGAAAACCTCCGCTACAATAAACAACGATGTCTGCAGTATAATCAGGAATCTGCTTCTCGATATCTCGCTCAATAATACCTTTGCTAAGATGAATAGCTTGGGGGATAAAACCTTGCTTGTATTCATCCTGCTCACGTACATCGATCAGATAGAAAGCTATGTTACTCGCCATCTTTTTAGCTAAGTCACTCGCATTTATTTCAGTAATACGAGACTTTGCATCAACGACTAATCTAAGAAAACCTGAAGAATGCTGTTTTATCACATTTGTATTTCGTTTTCCGCTTCTTTTTCAGTTTCTAAATCTTTCATTGTCAAACGAATACGATTTTGCCTATCGATTTCTAAGACCTTAACTTTAACGATTTGACCTTCACTTAATACATCTGTCACATTTTCAATCCGCTCATTAGCAATCTGTGAAATATGAACCAAACCATCACGACCTGGCAATACGGTAACAAATGCACCAAAATCAGTTATTTTAGCAATAGGACCTTCATAAATACATCCCACTTCAACTTCTGCAGTTACCTTTTTTATTTGTTCTAAAGCATTCTGACACGCTTGATAATCAGGGGCAGAAATCCTCACTAAACCATCATCACTAATATCGATTAATGTGCCTGTTCCTTCTGTAATAGAACGGATAGTTGCACCACCTTTGCCAATCACATCGCGAATCTTTTCAGGATTTATTTTAAAAGAAATAATGTGTGGCGCAAAACGAGATATTTTTTCACGTGGCTTAGATATAGCCGCTGTCATAATTTCTAATATGTGTAAACGACCTTCATGGGCTTGATGCAGCGCTTCTTTTAAAATTTCTGCAGTGATTCCATCAATTTTTATATCCATTTGTAAAGCGGTGACACCATTTACCGTTCCCGCAACTTTAAAATCCATATCGCCTAAGTGATCTTCGTCACCTAAGATGTCGGTTAATATTGCATAGCGATCACCTTCTTTGATAAGACCCATTGCGATTCCGGCAACGTGTTTCTTTATAGGTACGCTGGCATCCATTAAAGCGATACTGGCACCACAAACTGTTGCCATAGAACTAGAACCGTTTGATTCCGTAATTTCGGAAACAACCCGTAATACATAGGGGAAATCAGACTCACTAGGTAATACCGCGCGAAGAGCACGTTTCGCTAAATTACCATGGCCAATTTCACGACGTTTAGGACTACCCACTTGGCCCGTTTCTCCCACACTGTAGGGAGGAAAATTATAGTGAAGCATAAAAGTTTCACGTGCTTCGCCATCAAGCGCTTCTACAATTTGCGCATCCCTATCTGTACCTAATGTCGCAACGACTATGGCTTGCGTTTCGCCACGGGTAAATAACACAGAACCATGAGTCCGTGGTAATAAACCCGGTTGAATAGTAATAGGGCGTACCGTTTTTGTATCGCGTCCATCAATACGCATTGAACCTTCTAAAATACGCTGGCGAACTATTTTCTTTTCTAATGATGAAAACACATCTTGAATAGATTCCACCGTAATTCCTTTCTCTTCATCCAACCATTTTTTGGCAAATTCTTCTCGTAGTCCATCTAATTCAGCTTTACGCGTTAATTTTTCTGAAGTTTCATAAGCCTTTTCGATTGAAGCTTTAAAAGCCTGTGCCATTTCATCTGCTAGCGTTTCTTCTAAAGAAACGGGTCCTTGCCAATCCCATGTAGGTTTGCCCGCTTCTTCAACCAGTTCTTTAATTGCTTGAATAGCAATTTGCATCTGTTGGTGTCCCGCTAAGACTGCACCCAACATGATTTCCTCAGAAAGCTCAGCTGCTTGTGATTCTACCATGAGCACAGCTTTTTCAGTTCCTGCTATCACTAAATCTAAATCTGATATCTCAAGCTCTTTAAAGGTAGGATTAAATAAATATTCGTCCTGAAAATAACCCACTCTCACAGCTCCAATAGGACCTTTAAAAGGTAACCCTGAAAGCGCCAATGCTGCTGAGGCACCTATCATCGCCGGAATATCCGCATTAATCTGAGGATTCGATGACAATACCGTTGCAACGATTTGTACTTCATTATGAAAACCTACAGGAAATAATGGTCGGATTGGTCTATCGATTAAACGAGAAGTTAAAATCTCTTTTTCAGTAGGGCGTCCTTCGCGTTTAAAATAGCCGCCTGGAACACGTCCTGCCGCATAACTACGCTCCTGATAATGAACCGTTAAAGGGAAAAAATCAGTTTCTTCTCCCACTTGCTTACGACCCACAACACTTACTAAAACCGTTGTATCTTGATATGTAACCAAAACAGCGGAAGTAGCCTGGCGAGCAATGGCGCCGGTCTCTAAAACCATGTCAAAGCCACCAAATTTAAATACTTTCTTTATAGATTCTAACACTTATCATTCCCTCAAAAATAATAAATGGGCGGAAAATCCCGCCCATTTAAAACAAACCATCTTCTGACCTACTGACTGAAGAATAGTAACTAAACGCTTACCCACGCAAACCGAGTTGTTTAATCAGACTTAAATAACGTTGTAGGTCGGCCCTTTTTAGATATTTTAACAATTTACGACGTAAAGCTACCTTCTTTAATAAACCCTGCCGTGAATGATTATCTTTTTTGTGGACTTGAAAATGGCCATTAAGCTGCTCAATAGCCCCCGATAGTAAAGCCACCTGGACTTCCGGCGAACCCGTATCATTCTCAGAACGCTGATACTTAGCCATAATTTCATTTTTAGCCGACATAAAACCTTTAACCTCTTATAAAAGAACCTGTTATTCTATGCATAATCCCTGCAACTGACAAGATCTATCTATGTCGTTTTCACTGAAAAATGTAGAAATCTTCAAAAAACAGGGGGCTATTTTTCATATAAGCAACAATATAGCAAAATAACTCTTGATAGAGCACTGATGTTAGAATAGAGTATTTGGAGATTTGTCCTTCGTCGCTAATTCTAGAAATTATAAGAATTAGCGGATAAAATCACTGCTAATCAATAAGTGAAAAATGATATGAAAACTAGCAATATGAGTAACATCCTTAAAGGATTAATGGCTGAATTAGGGATTAACGAATCAGAACTAGCACGTCGAACCGGAATAGGACAACCTGTTGTTCATCGCATTTGCTCTGGAGAAACAGATAACCCTAAAGTCGCGACTTTAAGTCCTATCGCTAATTTTTTTGCTATTTCAATCAGTCAATTAATCGGCGATGAGCCTCTACCTACAGATCGTATAGCCGGTACTTTCAATCCTGAAGCACAGGGTTGGCGCCAAATCCCACTTTTAGAGTGGGAGCAAGTACTTTCCTGGCCAAACCTATCTCAAAAATCAGCTCCTTTGCCTGCTATATCAACGGATATTGAGTTAAGTCAACATGCCTACGCACTTGCTGTAAGAGACACAACAATGGAGCCTCGCTTTCCTGAAGGAACAGTTCTTATTGTCGATCCTAACTTAAAACCTAACAATCTTGATTTTGCTATCATACACGTTGAGGGACATGATTTACCAAACTTTAAACAGATTTTAATCGACGGTGGACATACGATTCTTAAACCACTCAATTCTGATTTCAAAACTTTATTATTAGATAAACCACATAAATTTTTAGGTGTGATGATACAATCCAGAATGGACTTTAAAAAACGAAAATAGCATGTCATTTCGTTTATTTACATGAACTCCAAAAAGCGATTTGCTATTTTTCAACGCTTTTACGAAGAAAACCCTAATCCAGAAACAGAACTGATTTATCATTCCTCGTTTGAATTATTAATTGCCGTTATTTTATCGGCGCAAGCAACAGATAAATCTGTCAATAAGGCAACAAAAAAATTATTTTCAGCCGCAAATACGCCTAAAAAAATAGTGTCGTTAGGAATAGAAGATCTAAAAAAATATATAAAGTCAATTGGCTTATATAATACAAAAGCAAAAAATATTATTAAAACATGTGAAATTTTAATAACCCAATATCAGGGAAAGATTCCTGAACAACGTGAACTTTTAGAAAAACTGCCTGGCGTAGGACGAAAAACAGCAAATGTAATACTTAACACAGCGTTTAATCAACCTACCGTTGCAGTTGATACGCATATTTTTCGTGTATGCAATAGAACAGGTCTTGCTCCTGGGAAAACACCATTAGCGGTTGAAAAAAAATTACTTAAAGTTACGCCTAAAATCTATTTAAAAAATGCACATCACTGGTTAGTTTTACATGGTCGATATACTTGTTTAGCACGAAAACCAAAATGTCCAATATGCATTATCAAGCCTCTCTGTGAATATCCTGACAAAACAACCGCTACTTAAATTTGAAATTCAAGGAAAAGCAATGAATAAAGTTGCAGCCATACAAATGTGTTCTTCTGCTCAAATTGAAGATAACTTAGCCGTAGCAGCTACGCTTATTCAAGAAAGTGCAGAAAATGGTGCTAACTTAGTCGTACTGCCGGAAATGTTTCCTGTGATAGGTCTTCATTCTGTCAATACATTACTTGCAAAAGAAGAGATGGGACACGGGAAAATTCAAAGTTTTCTCAGTCAACAAGCAAAAAAACACAATATTTGGATTGTAGGCGGAACAATTCCAATCGCTTGTGAAAACAAAAATCAAATCAAAGCGGCTTGTCTTGTTTTAAATAACCAGGGAAGTTTTGTGGCACGCTATGATAAAATACATTTGTTTGATGCTTATATTTCAGATAACGAAACCTATCAAGAATCTTTCACAACTATTTCTGGAAACAAATTAGTCGTTATTGATACTCTACTAGGCAAACTTGGGCTCACTGTCTGTTACGATATTCGTTTCCCAGAATTATATCGCTACCTCATTAATTGCGGTGCACAAATTATTACTACTTCAGCTTTTACACTAAAAACAGGCCAAGCACATTGGGAAATCTTGGCAAGAAGCCGCGCGATAGAAAACTCATGCTATATATCATCGGTGCTTGCCAAGGTGGCCACCATTCCAATGGCAGAGATACTTATGGTCATTCATTAATTGTGGATCCTTTGGGTTTATTAATAAGCGAAAAAACTGACATGGATCCCGGTATTATTTACGCTAACATCGATCTTAATCACTTAAAACAAATAAGAAAATCTATCCCTACTAGAGAGCAACAGAAAATATTTTTTGATATTTCAAAGCTAAAGGCATAGTCAGTAAATATCTAAATTAAAAATTCCTTTAAAATTTTATCTGCACCTTGAGCAACTAATTCCTTTGCAGCAGTAATCCCTAATTCTTCAGCTTGCTCAAGCCTTCCATATTTTTCTACTTTAACAATTGAGTTCCCATTGAGTGTTGCAACCAAACCCCGCAAACGTATTTGATCGCCCCCTAAATAATCAGCATAAGCAGCAATAGGCACTTGGCAATTTCCACCCAATTCTCGACTTAATGCGCGCTCCGCCATCACACAAGGATAAGTTGGTAAATGATTTAAAACGGTTATTAATGAACACGTATCCTCGTCATCTAATCGGCATTCAATTCCCAAAGCCCCTTGACCCGGAGCTGGCAAAAAAAAGTTAGTCTCTAGATATTCACTAATACATGCTGTTCTCTCTAAACGAATAAGACCTGCTGCTGCCAAAATAATTGCGTCATAATTCCCACACGCTAATTTTTCAAGACGCGTATTCACATTGCCTCGTAAAGGTTGAATCTTCAAATCAGGACGCAAAGCCATTAACTGTGATTGACGTCTTAAGCTTGAAGTACCAATAGATGCGTTGGTAATTAGCTGTTGCATAGTTTCACCAGACTTAGAAATCAATACATCTCGTGGATCCTCGCGTTCACAAATAGCTGCTATTTTTAGCTTCTTTTCTATTTCCATAGGAACATCTTTCATAGAATGAACGGCAATATCCGCTTGGCCACTGAGTAAAGCGTTTTCTAGCTCTTTAACAAAAAGACCTTTACCCCCTAACTTGTTTAATGCGCTTTCTAAATGTCTGTCTGCCTCCGTAATAAGAGGAAGTAACTCTATGCTCAGAAAAGGATAGTGCTTTTCCAATTGTTTCTTGATCGTATAAGCCTGCCAATACGCTAAAGGACTTTTTCGAGTTGCAATACGCAAATGTGTTCTGGTCACCAAAACAAACCCTCACCATAAACTTTCAGCATTAGTATATAAAAAATATACAAGAATCAGTTTATATTACTTTTTAAAATGCAGTTAAGATTAGCAATTGTATTTGCAATTTGAGATGATTACTATGCTCGATAATTATAAGGAAAATCTAATTTAAGTTAGCACAAACTATTTACCTTTGAGGAGAACAGAGTGAAGCCAAAAAGTGTATTTTATGTGTTTTTTAAAATAAGTGAACGTGGTAGCAGCATAAAACAGGAACTTATAGCAGGACTAACCACATTTCTGGCAATGATCTACTCTGTCGTTGTTATACCTGGCTTGTTAAAACAAGCTGGATTTCCCCCAGCAACAACTTTTGTTGCAACGTGTTTAGTCGCTGGTTTTGGTTCTCTTTTAATGGGTTTATGGGCTAATTTACCATTGGCAATTGGCCCTGCTGTTTCACTTACAGCATTTACTACCTTCAGTATTGTCTTAACTCAACATATAAGTATCCCTGTAGCATTAGGCGCAGTGTTTTTAATGGGGATATTATTTACCATAATATCTGTTACCGGAATTCGTTCTTGGATTTTGCGTAACCTACCAATAGGCGTAGCGCAAGGTACTGGTATCGGTATCGGTCTATTTTTGCTATTGATTGCTGCAAACAATGTTGGTTTGGTAATTAAGAATCCCTTAGGAGGCTTACCGATAACCTTAGGGGCTTTAACTTCGTTTCCTGCCGTTATGACACTATTGGGACTAGCAGTGATTTTCGGCTTGGAAAAAAGACGTTTTCCAGGAGGTGTTTTATTAGTAATAGTGGGTATTTCGATTATTGGATTAATTTTTGATCCACATGCTAAATATCAGGGAATATTTGCACTCCCCCATCTTAAAGATACAAAAGGTAACTCCTTATTTTTTAATTTAGATATTCTAGGTGCAATGAAACTAATGATATTACCCAGTGTTTTTGCATTAGTAATGACAGCAATCTTCGATGCAACTGGAACTATTCGTGCAGTGGCTAGCCAGGCTAATTTATTACGTAAAAATAATCAAATTATAAACGAGGGAAAAGCTTTAACATCTGATTCAGTTAGCAGTATTTTTGCTAGCTTAGTAGGAACAGCCCCAGCAGCGGTTTATATAGAGTCGGCAGCGGGAACCGCAGTTGGAGGGAAAACGGGTTTGACTGCAACAACCGTAGGAATATTATTTTTAATGACCTTATTCATTTCACCTCTTTCGTACTTAGTACCTGCCTATGCTACAGCACCCGCATTAATGTATGTTGGACTGCTGATGTTAAGTAATGTTTCTAAGCTGAACTTAGAGGACTTTATAGACTCACTCTCAGGGCTATTATGTGCAGTTTTCATTGTATTAACCTGTAATATAGTTACTGGAATTATGCTTGGATTTAGTGCGTTAGTGGTGGGTCGAATATGTGCGAAAGAATGGCATAAATTGAATGTTGGTACAGTAATCATTGCAGCTGCATTAGTAACGTTCTATGCAGGAGGGTGGGCAATTTAAGGATCTTTGCAATCATTGCATTTGTCTAACTATAGCCTTTGCTTTCACTTCTTTTATAAACTTATCTTTTTTTTCCCACAATTGATTAAGTTTGTTTTGCAAATTTATCCGAAACTGCCGATCGTTTTGATAATCACCTAACCAATCCGACGTAATGGGTATTACCTCTATATGAAGTGTGATTTTTTTTATATCGCCCGTCAAAAAATGCCATAAACCCGCTCTTTGAGGCGGATAGATAATGGTTACATTAAGAATCTTATCAAAGAAATCACCTAAGACTGCTAGGCTAAATCCAATTCCTGTAGATTTAGGGCGAAGTAAATAGTGATAAGGAGACGCCTGTAATTGATGCTTCTTCTTGGTAAATCGTGTTCCCTCTATAAAATTAGCAACAGTGGTTGGCATTTCTTTAAATCTGTTACAAGCTCGCTTAGTAGCTTCAACATCTTTATTCTTTAACTCAGGATGTTTTGCCAATACCTTTTTGCTATAACGATGCATAAACGGAAATCCTAATAACCAGCAAGACCAACTAGCAAAAGGCAAGGTATACAATAACTCTTTTTTCAAAAAAAATTTTAAAGGGGGTATTTTACCATTAAAAATCCGTTGCAATACCAATATATCTGCCCAAGATTGATGATTCGCAATAAGTAAGTACCACTCATCATAAACAAGCTGATCTAAACCCGTTATCTCCCATTCAATAGACGTCGTCAATTTTTGAATAAAATAATTACCTTTTACCCAGTATATATACAAACGTTCCATACAGCATTTAAAATATCGCCGCCAAAATTTTACTGGAACAAGATAACAAACAAGTCCTAAAATGGATAAAGGAATAAACAAAAAAACAAGATTAATAAAATAGAGTAAGACGACAATAAAAACTTTTATATTACTGAATAACTTCATACTAAATGAGTTAAATTTTTATAAATTATGAAAAATTTAAATTTATTAAGCAATATCATTATCATCATATAAAGCTATTTCATCTACTCCTGCTCTTACGAAAGTAAGTATGGATGTTACAACAAAGCAAAAATAACGAAAAAAAGCAGTTTGTACAGGTCAATAAGCATTTTAAGCTATTTTTAACACCAATAGCGGTGCCCTGCTTTCGAAAATCTAAGCTTCAGCTTTGTGAAACCACATGCTGGTATGATCAACTAAGTTGCGCCACAATCCACCTCTGGGCAAATTTTCCAGCGTAATCAGTTGAGCACTTGCAATAAGCTTATCATTTAAAGTAATGTTAATTTTCCCAACAACCTCCCCTTTTTTAAGGGGCGCTTTTAAATTAGGTGTAAAAACCATTTTTGTAGTAGAAACTTTATTTTGCCCCGCAGGGAAAGTTGCATAGAGATCTCGCGCTATACCTACGCTGATTTGAGACCTCTGACCTAACCAAACGCGTGTAGAAGCTAATTTCGTGTTTGCTGTATAAAGTTTCTGTGATTCAAAAAAGCGAAAACCATAAGTCAATAATTTTTGGCTATCCTGTGCACGCATTTCATCTGAGGGAGCCCCCATCACAATAGTAATTAAACGCATTCCTTTCTTTTCTCCAGAAGCAGCTAAACAATAACCTGCATCATTGGTATGACCGGTTTTTATACCATCTACATCTGCGTCCCGCCATAGTAAACGATTGCGATTAGGTTGCTTAATACCATTATAGGAAAACCATTTTTGCGAATACCATTTATAATCCTCAGGAAAATCAAGGATAAGTGCTCTCGCCAAAATAGCCATATCTCGCGTGGTCGAATAATGATTAGGATCTGGCAAGCCATCTACATCAACAAAATGTGTATGACTCATTCCTAGTTGCGCTGCAGCTTGATTCATCAAATTAACAAATGATTCTTGACTTCCAGCAACGTATTCTGCCATTGCCACACAGGCATCATTGCCTGAATCTACAATAATACCTTGCATCAGATCACGTACTGCTACTTTATCGCCTACTTTAACGAACATCTTCGAACCACCTGTTTTCCAAGCTGTTTCGCTAATAGTAACTAAATCATCTGCATGAATTCGACCTTCTTTTAAAGCCATCGAGATAACGTATGAAGTCATCATTTTTGTTAAGCTGGCAGGCGCTACTCGCTCATCAATATTATCACTGGCTAAAATATTTCCACTATAGGCATCCATTAATAAGTAAGCCTTGGCGTTAACACTGGGCGCAATCGGCGTTAATGTGGGTTGTTGTGCTGCACCCGCAGCAGGCGCAGTAATAGGAATAATCGGATCAGCAATTCCAAAAGACCCTAACAATGAGGCAATTAAGCCGATTACGATTGGCAATAAAGAACGCATCTTAAGCATATTGAAGGCCTTTAATACAGGTTAATAGAAAATACAACTCATAAGATAGAAAGTTATTGTAATGACTTCCTAAGATACTGCAAGTCAGAGATAAATTTCTTTAATCACAACTTACATCTATAAAAAAATAATATATCTGAAAAATATCTTAATATGGTATTATCCTGGCCGTTAAAAATTAAATCAAAGTATACCGCCTGCTCGCATATAAGGAAATCCGTAGCGTTCATAACGAGCGGCATTACATAAATAAAAGGAGCTTATTTATGCACGAAAAAAATTTAGAAAAAATAGGTCATTTCAATCATTTTTTTCAAGCAGGACTTTTTAGCAGTATCTTCATTTTTACATCTAATATTGCTGGAATTCGGACGATTCTTGAAAATTCGTTACGCGCTATTCTGTTTCCAATTGCCATTGCCCCTGATGCAATAGCAAGTTTGCTTGCTCTTTTAAGTTTTACCAATGCTAAAAATAAAAATTTCGGCAAAACATTCGATCTAATCTACGTTCCCATAAAAGCAGCACTAGTTTTTACGGCGGTTTTTGCTGGAATTAGTCTCTTGACCGTCCACAGTCTATTTCTCGCCGCCGTAGGTTCAGGCATGGCCTACCATATTAGTTTATATTTGTACAACACCTACCGTTGGCTGAGAACTCCCAAAAATTCCCTTTCAAGTTTAAAACTTCGAGATCTTTATAAAAAAAACATAATTAAAAACGGAATTTCAAGTTTGATAGGTAGTATTGTTTTAGGTGGTATTTTAGCAACTATGGTATTTGCACCCTACCTTGCCGCTTCTATATTAACAGTGGCTGGAATAGGGACAGCAGTCATGTTGCTAGTATCAAGTACCTACGCCCTCTATAATCATCGTAAACAATCTGTATCTACAACTGAAACAGCCGCCCAAATCGAAACTACTAATGATGATTCTAATTCCTCTCGTAATCAATCTCAAAACCACACAACGATTTCCAAAGATTATTACCACCGCAAATTTCGAAAGGAACAACTAACAGGTGATTTGAATACTGATAAGGACTTCCTTCTTAAAGAAATTTCTAATAAAAAAAGAGAATTATATAGCGAAGTAGAACAGAGCCAACGTAAAATAAGTGAATTGTTTTGGCCACAGAATCCTAAACGTTATATCAAATGTGATTATCTTAACAAGCTAGAATATCAAATACGTCGTGTTTACAACGAAAAACATAACTTAAGCCCAGACAATGACTTCCAAACCGACCCTTTGAATGTCTTTAAATTCCCCCCGAAAAAAGCCTTTCAATCATTTTTTCGTGCAGTAGGAGATGTCGAAGATATCGCTGAAGCCTCCAAAAATTATGTCGAAAAACATAAAAGATCGGTTTGTGACTATTTTATTCAGCGAAAGTAGTTACGTGTTAAAAAGCCTTGCTAAAAAATTAGTTAATTATTTAGGAAACAACTCGTGAAAAATGAAAGGAAATGCCGAGAATTGAGCCCTACACATCGGAACTCATAAGCTCTTCGTACAAACTAAATAAAGGGGAAATTTATAGCTTCCCCAACTTAACTTAGGAAGTCCTTTACTTAATAGTTCATATATTGCATATTAGATATTAAAATAATATGCAAAGAATAATAAAGTTCGCTGCTATAGTCGTTATTCTCAGCGGTTTATTTTGCCCTTTTAAGGGATACAGTGCCGCCAATGCTGCTAATAGCTTCATCAACTATCAAATAAAAGGGCTAAAACCAGTTTTAAGTGCCTCTATTGAGGCGCGCCTAAATCACAGCCTAGAAATATTAGTACCTCCTTTAACCTCGGAAGCTATTCGAGCTTGGTATCAACATTCCTCTTCTGAGATTCGGCAGGGACTTTCCCCTTACGGCTATTTCAAACCATCTATTCAGTCAAAGCTTGTCTATCGAAATAAAGCCTGGCATGCCCAATATCAAGTTAATCTAGGACCGATATTAAAAATTACTCAACTAAAAATCTCTATTCAAGGCGAGGGAAGCAACGACCCTGCTTTAAAAAAGTTAATGACTGAACTACCCCTTCATCAGGGAGATGATTTTATAAGTACACGTTATGAAGAGCTTAAACAAAAATTACTAGCGGCTACTATTAACGAAGGCTATCTATCCTCATATTTCATACAACACCGTGTACTTATTGACCGACAATCCTACACATCCGATCTTACTTTAATTCTAGATACAGGACCACGATACTATTTTGGCCCTATTACATTTCAACAACATATTCTCAAAGATAGCCTCTTAAGACGTTACATTCCTTTTCAAAAAGGAGAGCCTTATTCTTCAGAGAAATTATTAAAGCTGCAAGACAATCTCAATACCAGTGGTTATTTTCAGCGTACTTCAATCGATGACTTATCAACAAAAAAACAAAATCAACAAGTACCCATTCAATTTCAATTAAAGCCACGGCCCTCACAACAATACACAGCGGGAGTAGGGTATAGCACGGACGTTGGAATAAAAGGTACCTTAGGCTGGGAATCTCGATATCTCAACCAATTCGGCCATAAATTAAGTATTGTGAGTCAATTATCGAAAGTACAAAACAGCCTACAAGCAATTTATACCACCCCCGGAAAACATCCTAATACCGATAATTATAATATCAATTTTGCCATCGTACGCAAACAACTGGCACAGGTAGATAGCACTACTCAACAGATCGGCATTGGTAGTGTAAGTCAATGGAAAGGTTGGAAACGTAATCTATTTTTAAATTATCAAATTGAACGTTTTAATTATGTTGATCTTCCAACATCAACTTCACATTTATTGACGCCAGGTATCAATTTTACACGCAGTAAATTTGATAATCCTCTTTTTGCTCTACATGGTTATAGTCTCAATCTAAGACTACAAGGCGCTTATAAAAATGTTTTATCCAGTGCCAGTTTTTTACAAACACAATTCCAAACAAAATACATTATGAGTTGGAATGAAGATAGTAGAGTAATTCTTCGTAGTAATACCGGGTATACGATAACACCTGATCCAGCTAACTTTCCTCCTTCCCTGCTTTTTTATGCAGGTGGGAGTCAAAGTATACGTGGTTATGATTACCAAGCATTAGGTCCTGGACGTTATTTATTAATAGGAAGCGCGGAATATCAACATCGAATTATTCATAATTTCTATGGTGCGCTTTTCTTCGATGCAGGTAATGCTTTCAACAACTTTCCAATTAATTTGCAAAAAGGTACGGGTGTTGGCATTGTTTGGGTTTCACCCTTAGGACCTATGGAATTAACCTTAGGAAAAGCACTTGATCTTCCTGGTCGACCATTACGAATACAATTTAGCTTGGGGATTGATTTACTATGAGTAAAAAATTCCCTAAATTACGTTTGATTCTTGTTTACTGTGTAACACTGTTTTTTTTAAGCACAGCTTATTTATTTTTAAATACTCAAAAAGGCTTAGAGACAGCTATCGAATTAGCACAGCAATGGTTTTTCCCAGGAAAATTAACAATCGCCGCATTAGATGGACGTTTACTGGGTCCAATCGAAATAAAAAATCTACATTACAAAAGTTCTTATGTAGAACTCTCCATAACATCAGCTCAATTCGATTGGCATTGCAGCGCTCTATTACATGGTCAATTTCACCTAGCGCCTCTGTCTATCGATAAATTGTTCCTCTTTATTAAAGAAGATCCTATTCCAGTAAACAAAAAAGATACAAAACCTTTTTCACTTTATATTTTCAAACATATTCAGTTAAATTCCATCAATATTAAGCAAGCACTTATCCAGTATGGTGATAACACCCTAAACCTCACTGGAACTTTACAGAAACAATGGAATTTCAATTGGCAACTCATCATTCCACAATTAAAAACTTTTATTCCAGAAAGTAAAGGCCAACTTGATTTGAAAGGAAAAATAAATGGTAATAAATGTACGCCAGAAGTGTATCTTTCACTTCAAAAAGCTAATTTAAGTTGGAAAGACTGGCAATTGCATCAAGCTCAAGGAAAGCTTCACATAGATAGTTTAAAAACAAAAAAATGGGCTTTAAATTTAAAAGTTACCCGCGTTAATAACCCAACATTCTCCTTAAATCCTATTCGCATAAATCTTAGTGGCAATTTGCAGCCTTTTTCTCTACAAGGAAATTTTTCTAGTTTTAAACTAAACCGAAAACTCGAAAGTAATGTAATTCAGAGCATAAAAGTACCTTCTATTGACGTAACAGCAAAATTGACCACACCAGGCTTAGAAACAAAAATCAACACTAATCTCAATAATACCGACCACCTAAATGCTTATATTCAGTTACCACATTTTCAATTTGGCACCAAAATAAACCCTAAACAGGAGATAAAAGGAAGCATTCAATTAACGTTAAAAAATTTAAACTATCTTTCGGATTTTATTCCTCTATTAAAAAATCCAAAAGGTTTACTTGTTACCAATTTAAACCTTGCTGGTTCTATTTCTTCACCTAAATTTGTTTTAACACTTAATTTGCAAAAAGGGAAAGTGCAGATACCTTCATTAGGATTGTTAGTAAATAATATAAATCTAGCATTTCATACTGATAAAAATAGTTTGTTAGGATCTGGTCACTTAGATTCTGGTAAAGGCTCTTTGACATTTCAATCAAAAACTCAATTGAATCAGCCTAATTTTGCCAGTATCATTGAGTTGCAAGGAAAGAATATAGACATTAGCAACACAGAAGAATACAAAATTACGGCTTCACCTAAACTACATATAGAAGCAGATATCCACCATATTGAAAGTACGGGTTTCATTATTTTTCCTAAAGCCAACATTAAGCTCAACGAGAATAATTTAAATTTAGTTGACTTATCTAATGATGTTGTATTCGTTAATCATAAGAAAAAATCTATTTCTTTTCCATTCACCTATAAAAATAAAATTAAACTACAGTTGGGAAATGACATCAGATTTAACTATCAAGGACTTCGCACTAAAATAACAGGGGCATTAGATATTGATCAAACTAGCGGCCATCCTACTCTAGCCACTGGAGAATTAGCATTAACTGACGGCGAATATACTTATTATGGACAAAGTTTACAATTACAACCGCATTCTTCGTTAAATTTTGTAAATAGTTCTATCGAAAATCCAAATCTAAATGTTACAGCGAATAAGCAAGTCTGGGTTTTACCTGATATAAATGATGGCGCGCAGAATTCTAAATTTGGCT
>JAVHYG010000136.1 GCA_031119195.1 Rickettsiella sp.
TTACTCAAGTGTAAATGAGTACCGCAGAAAAGTTGGCAACAAAGTGATACAACAAAAGACCGCTTTTCGCGTAAGTACAGAATAGGTTAAAAACCTTACACTATGCTAGCATAGCCACGTAGCTCATCGCGCTCCTAATTTAGCGCTAAGAGAAAGACACGCTCTTCGATTTAAAATGCTAAAGATAATTGACTGCAATGTTCCATTTTATATGGCCGAATGCAAGTTTATAAGCTTTTTAACTGATAAATGCACGAGATTAGTACTTACTATTAGAGGATAATTCTATTATTATACAGTTTTTCCATCGTCTTTTTCCAAAAAAGATAGTTTATCCACAAGCCACTATCATACCAAGATCGGAACATATTATTTCGCGCAGTGATATTTCTGATAATGCGCTTAAGGTACTTTATAGACTCCATAAACATGGATACAGTGCTTATTTGGTCGGCGGTTGCTTACGTGACCTACTACTTAATAAACAACCTAAAGACTTTGATATTGCCACCAACGCCCGACCTGAAAAAATAAAAAAACTTTTTCGTAATTGCTTACTGATTGGAAGACGTTTTCGACTTGCTCATATTCGCTTTGGGCGAGAAGTGATAGAAGTTACCACTTTTCGTGCATGCGGTGAAAAAAAATCATTTAAACATAGAACCATGGCAGCACATGGCATGCTACTGCGAGATAACATCTACGGAAATATTGAAGAAGATGCATGGCGCCGTGATTTTACAATGAATGCATTGTATTACAATATTAGCGATTTTTCTTTAGTTGATTATTGCGGAGGACTAGCCGACATTCAAGCTAAAATTGTTCGAATTATCGGTGATCCTGAAACACGCTATCAAGAAGATCCGGTACGTTTATTACGTGCTATCCGTTTTGCCGGAAAACTAGGATTTACACTGGATCCTGCCACAGCCGAACCTATTCCTAGATTGGCAGCTTTATTACGTTACATTGCTCCTGCACGTTTATTTGAAGAGGTGCTTAAACTTTTTCATCATGGGCAAGCCTTTGCAAGCTTTCAGCTTTTAAGCGATTATCAGTTATTGAAAGAACTATTTCCTCAAACTATAGCTCATATCAATGAAGAAAATACTACTAAACTACTAGAAAATGCCTGTAAAAATACAGACCAGCGACTACAAGAAGGTAAAACAGTCTCCCCTGCTTTTTTATTTGCTGTTTTTTTATGGCCTGCCGTACAAGCAAAAGTACAACGCTCCATTAAAAGACAAACATCTTTATTTGTTGCCTATCAACAGGCTATTAGTGATGTCCTAGCAGAGCAACAAAAGCAAATTACTATTCCTAGACGCTATAGCACCACCATACGAGAAATATGGGATCTACAGCATCGATTGATTCAACGCCGTCCTTTTGCAGTCAAGCAATTAATGACACATCCTCGGTTTCGAGCTGCGTATGACTTTTTACTACTACGTGTACAAATACAAGAGATTCCGCCAGAGATTGCCACATGGTGGACCGAGTTTTTAGCTGCAAACGACACAACAAAAACACAACTCATCGAACAAATAAAAATTCAACACAAAACACCAAAACGTCATAAAAAGAGAGGAAAATTTGTATGACTGGATTGACAGAAGCACCCGAATGGGAAGCTTTACAATTACATGCTTCTGAAATAAATAAAACTTCAATTGCAAAATTATTTGCCACAGATCCCAATCGTTTTAAAAAATTTTCGTTAACTGAAAATACTCTTACCTTAGATTATTCTAAGAATCCTATCACTGAAAAAACGCTTGATTTATTATGTCGACTAGCAGATAGACTACAACTCAAGCAACATATCCTTGACTTATTTACTGGAAAATGTGTTAACACAACCCAAAAACTACCTGCACTTCACACAGCATTACGCGACCCAAAACAATCCGGACTAATCGTGAACGGAACAGATGTACTTATCGCTATTCACACTGCCCTCGATAAAATGGAAAAATTTATTGAACAAATAAAAACAAACAACTGGCGAGGAATGAAACAGCCAATTACCGATGTGGTTAACCTCGGTATTGGTGGATCTGATTTAGGTCCATTAATGGCAGTAGAAAGTTTAAAAGCCTATCAATGTACACAACTGCATTTACATTTTATTTCGAATGTTGATAACAACGCACTTGAACATTTACTTAAACAACTTAATCCAGAAACAACGCTATTTATAATCGCTTCAAAATCCTTCTCCACACTAGAAACCTTAATCAATGCCAAAACTATTTGGCATTGGATGCTAAAAAAAATTCCCAATAGTAAGGTTGTTCCACAACATTTCTTAGCTGTGACAGCACATGCAGAAAAAGCAATAGAATTTGGCATTAGTGAAGAAAACATCTTTCCACTTTGGGACTGGATTGGAGGACGTTTTTCATTATGCTCTTGTATTGGTTTGTCAGTTGCATTAGCCATAGGTATAAAAAATTTTCGCGAAATTTTACATGGCGCGCATATCATGGATCAACATTTTCTCAACACACCTTGGCCAAAAAACATACCCATTATGTTAGGATTATTAGGCATTTGGCAACGAAATTTTTTTCAATCTGAAGCACATGTTATTTTACCTTATGATGCTGCATTAAAATATTTGCCTGCTTATTTGCAACAATTAGAAATGGAAAGTAATGGCAAATCCATTCGAATCGATAATAAAAAAGTTGATTATGCAACCTGTCCTGTGATCTTTGGCGAAGTAGGACTAAATGGTCAACATGCATTTTATCAACTTTTTCATCAAGGCACTGCCCATTTTTCTGCAGATTTTATTCTTACCTTACGTAATCCGCACCATGAACTGCAAAATCATCATCAACATGTCATTGCCAGTGCATTAAGCCAAAGCAAAGCATTGATGGAAGGCCATCACTGCGATATAGCTTATAAAACCTTACCGGGAAACCATTCCAGCAATATGCTAACAGTCGAGGAATTAACCCCATTTTCACTTGGAATGCTCGTAGCTTTGTATGAACATAAAGTATTTGTACAAAGTGTTATTTGGCAAATCAATCCCTTTGATCAATGGGGAGTAGAATATGGCAAACAACTCAGCCAATCGATTTTTAATGTGTTAAATAAAACTTCAGAAAAAAAAAATCAGCCTACATTTGACTCATCCACCCAAGGATTAATTGCATCCTATCAACGTGTTAATACTACTAATGCAAAATAATAATATAAACCCACGTTTTCCAATTAAAGCACCTGTACTAGTCGATTGAGCTCCTTTTAGAACCTCACAATCAATTTTTTTGCATGTGCATGCTGGAATTAAACATCCAACATGTCTTTGCTGCTGAATACTACACCAATTTAGGATATTCCTATAGTATACATCACGGTCACTTTATCTTTCCACCCAAGTTAAATAGCTAAAATATATATTTATACAGATAATTATTTATTTATAATATACGAACTTTAGAAATAGGTAACGCTATAAACTTCTTTTATAACACACAATGAGGCTAAAAAAAGCATTTTTTGTAATTTATTCAGTATATACTTGCCGTTTCAATACTTCAAAACTCAGGTTTCCGGTTTATTCTCTATTTAATTAAGAGATACATCCCTATATCTGCTTACGTTGTAAACAACTCATTACGCTTATATACTTCTAACATCTCTACTCTAAACATTGAAGCTTAGTGATGGACATTAATCATCCAAAACCTTTTTCATCTGCAAAGGCCGAAGTTCAAAAGCGTAGCCGAAAAAAAGTACCTTGGCCAGCCTATGAGCTCGCTTTTTTAGATCACGATTTTCTACTGCATAAATCCTTACGATCGGTACGTTTACAACTCGAGCTATTAAAGCCTGAACTCTCCCAACAAAAACTCAAAATCGAATCTACAATTGTCGTTTTCGGCAGTGCTAGAATCTCTGACCATGACACTGCCAAACAAAAACTTAAAGAAGCTCAAAAAAAATTAAAAACAAATCCAGCCAGTACTGCTTATAAAAAAGCGATAAAACTAGCTAAAAAACAATTAGCTAAATCTAAGTATTATAAAGAAGCGCAACGCTTTAGTCAGATTGTCTCTAAACG
>JAVHYG010000014.1:0-8300 GCA_031119195.1 Rickettsiella sp.
TAATGCAATGGCTAACATGGTCCAAAGATTTAGCAATAGCTAGTAATAATCATATTTTTATAAAAAAAATTGATTTTTTACAAAAAGAAATTTGTATACGTATACAAAATACTAATAAATTTTTTTCTTTAATGGCAAGCGGATCTAATAAAGAAAAAAAAATTACTGAATCAATTGAACTAGATTTTTATAAAAAATTTAAATTACATTTAGAAAGCTTTTATTATACCCATAATCTTCCTCTGGATATTACTAGAAAAATTTATACGCATTTAAATCAGTTTATAGAAATACAAGTAAACAATTTACATTCTGAAAATAAATTGCCTAACGCTCATTCCATTTAATTTAAGACAAATCTTTAATTTATTGAGAAATTGAAGACCAAACAGGACCGATAATAAAAGTAGATTTTTCAATTTTTTCTTGATTTCTTATAGTTTCAAAAAGACTTTTGATTGCTTGAATAAAAACTTCAACCTTGCCTTTATCTCTCCAAAACGATTGGAATGTATTCTGTTTAAGTCTATTCAAGTAGACTTCGAATCGCTTTTCAGAATAATATTCTCCTGGCTTGCCCTCAGCTTCTATTAAATTTTCCCGTATAAGTGCGTGTCTTCCTGATTTATATAGCAATTCAAGACTGATAACATCAGGTTCAATCAATCCATCGATACTTCGTAAGTAAATCGAAACCTCAGAAGGCAAAGATGGTAATAAAAACACAAGGCCTTTTTTATAAAAATCCAATTTTGCCAGACGTTTTGGTTCTTGATTCCAGAAGCCACTACCGCCTCCCCTAGACTTAAAAATTTCCTGTTTGAGCTGTAAAATACTTTTATAAGCTTCTATTATCAGAGTTTTTCTATTTTTATCTAAATCATCAGTAAGTTGAGCAAGCTGTTCATCTATATGATAATATTCAAATGTACGCTTGTGGAGATTATTGAAAATTGTACTTTTATTATTCTCTAAAACTACAGAAGAGACATTCTTTTGATTATTACTTGTTATTTCAGCAACTTCAGTTTTTTTAACCTGTAGATTAATCGCACTTTTACTACTATCTAGAATTGTAGAAGAAACAGTTTCTTGAGGATTACTTGTTATCACGGAAACTTTATTAACTATTTCCTTTTTTTTGTTTTGTGGTTTAGAAGGATAGAAGAATTTATAAGCAGTATAAAAACCTAGACATAATAACATGGATGATGTTGCTAATCCGATACTCATTGAGACAACAGCGGCTATATAAGGAAAAAATACCGAGACAACTAAAAACGAAGTTAATACAACAGCACCTATTATCAATCCTTTCGCAGATTGAACCATTTCATTTTTATAGGCTTGTCTAATCTTTGCATGCTCAAGACTGTTTTTTGAATAGCTTTTATATTTATAAAAACTAAAGGCTAGGCTTCCTAGCAAATAAGTCAGATTCAACGCCATAGCAGTAATAGCAATTGCCAAAATTGTGCCTGTTGCAAATGCCGCCAGTGTTAATAAAGCAAACGTTGCTTGAAGTGCAGAGTAAAGAAAATCAAAAGTTTTACCGAAATTTCTATTTTTTGCTTTATAAAGAATTAAACCACTTAGAAAAACAACAAACGTAGAAAAGACTACTCCTATATCAGATATAGGGGTTTTCACCCAATGCTGCCAAATAGTACGAAGGCCATCAACATTGGATTTAAACAAATAGGCAACAGACCCCATAAAGGGGCGAAATAAGGAAATAAAACGACGAAGACTACTAGCTTTTGAATGTTTGACGGGATCCACTGACTAACCCCTTAGAAATAGAAGAAACACCTAGATTTTTAATTGTGCGCCTCAATAATTAAATAAAGCTTAAGTTACCGAGTAGTTTTTTAAGACAAAAATAAAGCAACTAAGTCATTATAAAAACGTTTTCCTCTATTAGTAAGATACATTGAATTTTTGCGTACTACAAAAAGCCCCAGCTTTTCTGCTTCAATAAACGGTTTTTTGACCATTGCAATAGATAATCCCGTCCGTTGTTCAAACAACTCTATAGGAATTGGATAATAAAGTCTAAATGCATTCAACATAAATTCAAAAGCTAACTCTTTATCTGAAATAGATTTTTTACCCCCTATAAAATTATCCTTTTTCTCCAAATAATCTTTAGGATTTTTATGCTTCCATGTGCGTATGACAGTTTGCTCCTTCTCATCGGTTAATTTGCTATGAGCGCCTGCACCTATCCCCAAATAATCACCAAATTCCCAATAATTCCGATTATGTACACAAATAAAGGCCTCTTTGCTATATGCAGATATCTCATATTGTCTATAAGCATTTATTAAAAGAAGTTGTTTTCCCCGTTCTTGCAATTGCCAAATCTTGTCATCAAGTGGTAATTTTGGCGGTTTTACCGCAAATTCAGTATTAGGTTCAATCGTCAGTTGATACCAAGAAATATGTGAGGGAGTTAACTTAAATGTTTTGTTTAAATCCTCTAAACCTTCTTGCAAACTTTGGCCTGGTAAACCATGCATCAGATCTATATTAATATTCTCAAAACCAGCTGCTTTAGCCGCTACAACTGCATTACTCGCTTCTTCACTACCATGAATCCGCCCCAAAACCTTTAATTGATGATCCTGAAAACTTTGAACTCCTATAGAAAGGCGATTAACACCGGCAATACGATATGCTTGAAAACGTTGATATTCAACGGTACCTGGATTAACTTCTAAGGTAATCTCAATATCATCAGAAAAGTTTAAACGCTTTTTTAGTTCATCTAGTAAACATTTAATTGCTGATGGTGAAAATAAACTTGGCGTTCCGCCACCCATAAAAATGCTAATAATAGGACGATATAAAATTTTAGAAAGATGCTGCTCTAAATCTTCTAGTAAAGCATTAATATATGTTTTTTCGGGCAGTTCAGTTCGTAAAGTATGTGAATTAAAATCACAATAAGGACATTTACGAACGCACCAGGGAAAATGAATATAAAGCGATAACGGTAGTTCCCTTAACATAGCAAGATATATTAGCTCGTTTTATCAAACAATACATCCTGAAAACCAAAAAATCGCATATCTTTGATTCGATGTGGATATAAGATACCGTCTAAATGATCTACTTCATGTTGCACAACACGCGCGTGAAAACCTTTAACAGATCTTAAAAATTCATTTCCTTCAACATCAAAACCTGAGTATTCAATATGGGTATAACGAGGCACTAGACCTCGCATTCCTGGGATACTTAAACATCCTTCCCAACCATCTTCCATTTCTTCAGAAAGTGGTTTAATAGTAGGATTTATCAGTACAGTAAAAGGAATTGCATTTTCATCAGGATAACGGTCACTGTGCTCAAAACCAAAAATAACAATCCTTTGATTACAACCAATTTGCGGCGCCGCAATGCCAATACCATCTTCTACTTTCATTGTAGCTTTCATATCTTCGATCAGCGCATAAAGTGCTTCGGAGGAATAATTTTCTACTTTCAATGAAGGCACTAATAAAGACTCCTCTCCCATTTTCTTAACAGCTATGATTGGCATATTTACACCTTATTAATATTATTATTGATTATTTATATAATTACTATTTTAACTTAAATAGGCGAATAATATAACTTGGTTTGATATAAAAAAGTTACCTCCCCGTTTTGTTGATAACGCTCAAAAATAGATTTCAAAGCTTTTAGCATAACTTTATAACCTAAATCCTCTGGCCGTAAGCTATAAGAAGTCGATAAAAGCCTTCCCAGTCAAAGGGTTGTAAATTTTCAAAAAAGGCTGTTTTAACTGGATATGGCTCAAAAAATTGCTTCAATACTACCTTATCCATTTTTACAGCATTCGAGCTTGTATAATCTTTCCCATACTCACGAATTAAACTTTCATAATCATTAATTAATGCAGATTCTGTAATATTTCTTACACTCCATACTAAAGCTACCCAGGCCTGTAAACGAATAAACATAAACTATAAAAAAAACATTTTACCAATGGCACAAGAATAAGCAGTTCAAGAACAGCGAAAGCAATTAAAAAAAGTACTTGAAACTATTGAACCTACTCGGCTTATTTGTATTGATGAATCCGGTGTTCATTGTGGGATGAGCCGTCTTTATGGAAGAGCGCAAGGGAAAAAGTGTGTTAAAGGGTTTTCTCATTTTCATCCAGGTCAACGAACAACCCTCATAGGTGCTTTAGGTTGTCAAGAATTTAAAGCTTGCCTGTTTGGCCCATGGTACACCGATGGCGCTATTTTTTTAACGTTTATCCAAAAAAACTTAGCGATTAGCCTCAATACAGGGATGTTGTCGTCATGGATAATCTTTCGGCGCATAAAGTGGTAGGAATGAAGGAAGCCATTGAAAAAGTAGGGGCTCGTTTGCTTTATCTTCCGAGATACTCCCCGGATTTATCTCCCTTTGAGTTAGCTTGGTCTAAGATAAAAAACACATTACGAAAAATCTCTGCAATTACTCCCAGAAAATTATATTACTCTATCTGTAAGGCTTTTCGCTGCGTCACAAAAAATGATTCTTTCGCTTGGTTTAAACAGTGTGGCTATAACATCAATACTTAGTGAAAATGCAATAAAAATGGCCGTGAAGTTTCAGCTTGGTTAGGATTGGTTTCTATACAACATTCCAGTGGGGATAGAAAGCGTTTATCGGGGATCAGTAAACGAGGTGACCGATATCTCAGAACCTTGCTTGTTCATGGGGCACGAGCGGTTTTTAAAAACTGCCACCACAAAATTGACAGCAGAAGTCTATGGATAGCTGATAAAAAGCAGCAGCGAGGCTAAGCAGTTGCTATTAGCTAATAAAAATGCACGGATTATTTGGGCTTTATTAGCCATGGGAGAGTGTTATCGTACCTCTCCTACAATGAATGCTTTATGCTAACACGTATTAATGAATTCTAGAGATTGCTTAGGTAAAAAAACAATTGATAGCAAAATAGGAAAGACCTGCTCTTTTAAAACCTGAATGAGACATGTGCCGAAAAAGGCCGTCTCCTTGATAAGGAAAAAGAGCGCAGAAACTATCAGGGCCCAAGTGAACGTATAGCACTTAACCAGAGTCCATACATGTCTCATCGTCAGCTAGAAGGGTTTTAAAGAAGAAAGAATCAATGCAGAAACTAAATCCGCTTTTTCCACGTTTACTTTGCTTAAATGTTTTTTTCACTTACACCAACCAATGTAACAATTGCTTGATATCAGTTGCTGTATACGCTATTAAATGTTTCGGATAATCAAAACTCACAACTGAAGCACTATAAGATTTTTCGATATTATCTCGTAAAATAAAAACAATTTAATGTGTCTGACCTTGAAAAAAATTGTTCAATCTCCATCAATTCCTTGACGGATGCAAAATCATCCACAGAAACAAACTGGATTTGTTCTAAGGCTTTTATGCCTTCATTGAGAATTTCAAAATTACTTTGCCATCCCAAGGGCCCCACTTTGCCTCACTTATTTTGGCTTCTTTTAGTTGCCTTAAAAGCTTTGCAAGCGATTTTTCAATGGCGTCGTTTTGTTTATGATTTGTATTAGGCTTATTTATTATTCACGGTTAATAGGAATAGAGGATTTCTTTACATAAAGACATTTTCTATTTCTATCTTTTTGGTTTTTATATTTGTTGTAGTTATCAGAGTTATTTTTTTTAGACTTGAAAATAAATTCGACGTCATCAAACATTAAAGGTCTTGCTAGATGAGCTTTAAAAACAGCATTGGGAACATTTTTAGCATTTAACTTTTGGCAGATGCGTGCACGAAATTTATATACACAATATCTTTTGTACCCCAAAACGTTAAGAGAATACAAATAAGCTCTTGTTCTAAAAGATCTCCTAAAAATTTTTTTTGTTTAGGGCCTTATGCAAGAGAAATAATGACTCTATTCGTATCTGTAATAATATAGGTTGATAAATTCCTTTTTTGATAAGAGATAATTTAGCTTTAATATTATAATAATTTTCTTCCAGTAATATCGTTAAATGCCAAATAGCTTCTCTATTTTTACTGTAAACCATATTACCTCCCATTTATTGGGCGGTAACTTTTAAAACGCTCTAAAAATAGGACACCTACATGCATCACATATATTCTTTTAATTTTAGATGCACATGAGGTAAAGGAGTTAAAAAATAACCGGAATTCATGAAAATGGAGTTCTAAAAAAGTCACTTCCAAAAACTTGATAGTGATGTTGGATAATTTGCTTCGATCGGAGAATCGATATAAGCTTGGCGTAACCATGATTCAATTCTCCAAACATTGGTCGGTTCTGCCCCAATTAAGTGTTCAAATTAATCCCCGTAAATTTTCTTAAGTAATTGAAAAAACTAAGATAAAAGAGGTTAAAATGCCCAAAAAAAATGTATCGTAAATTTACCTGAATTTAAATAAAAAAAAGTGAATGGAATTACGAAAAGGTTTCATCGTAAAATGAAATTGATTCAAAGTGGCTTTAAAAACTTTGAAAATTACCGCTTAAGAGCTAAAATTTTATATGCTTAATTACGCTCCCTTGTATGTTGTATTTTTGCATGAAGACGCAAAAAATAGCTAGTCTGTACAAGGGAGATTTTGACCTTGCCTAGCTAAAGCGGGAAAGACCTGTTAAATAACAGTGTCTCGTATACTATCCAGATGAGCCAGGTCCTTATTGGGCCTGGCGGAGAGAGAGGGATTCGAACCCTCGATGGGATTTAAAGCCCATACTCCCTTAGCAGGGGAGCGCCTTCAGCCTCTCGGCCATCTCTCCTAGATTGAGGGTGGCGAGTATAGCATACCATGCGCTTTATAAAATAGTCGTGTCTTTCGCTTAACCTTTATCTTCTTCATCAAGATGTCCTTCCTTTTTTTCTTTTTCTTGTTGGATACGTTGATAGATTTCTTCGCGGTGAACAGAAACTTCTTTAGGCGCATCAATACCTAATCTCACTTGATGGCCTTTAATACCTAATACAGTTACCTTAACATCGTCGCCAATGATAAGTGTTTCTCCAATACGCCGTGTCAAAATAAGCATCTTTATGATTCTCCTTTAGTTGACTCATATAATCGACCTATATGTACTACCTAATCAGTTTTTTAATTAACAAAAAAAGGTATATGCTATACATATAGATATTCGCGCAGTTAGTCTACTAACAAAACCTTAAGGAAAACTTAATAAAATACGAAAAATAACTGCAAATTCCGCAAAAATAGCGACTTTTTAAATCATCACTTTGAAAAACGCGTTTTTTATTAGATTTAAGTAAAACAAGGAAAAACAAAATCTTCTCTACTCCCTAAAAAATTCCTACTCTTTTCCCAATCCGAATGCACGATGCAATACCTGTATTCCACGTATTGCTTGAGATTCATCAACCACCAGAGAAATTCTTAATGCAGATGATAAAGCCAAAATTATATTAATCTCTGCTGATTCTAATGCCTGGAACAAAGTGTGCATAATTCCCGGATGCGAATGCAATCCCATACCAACGATAGAAAGCTTGGCAACTTCTCTCTCGCCTGTCAGAGTTTTGGCAAATTTCTCCTTAATTAAAGATTGAAGCAAATTTTCTGCTTGCCGATAATCTACTCTTGCTAAAGTAAATGTAATGTCCATATGTTGCATTTCGGCTATAAACTGCTGCGTAAGCATATCGATTTCAATATGTGCCTCATCAAGCAGCGAAAAAAATCTGGCTAATGCTTTTTTTTCGCAAATCAGTCCTCGGATCGTCATTTTTGCTTCCTGTCGACTTGCCGTAACACCGGTAATGCTAGCCTGTTCAATACCACTATCTACATTAGGCTGGATTAAAGTACCTTTTCCTTTTCGAAAACTAGACAAGACTCGAAGAGGACCCTGATATTTACTCGCAAGCTCTACAGCCCGATGTTGTACTACTTTCGCACCGGCTCTAGCAAACTCTGTCATTTCAATAAAACCAATTTTATCTAGGCGTTTAGCTTGAGAAACAATATGTGGATCAGCGGTATAAATGCCGTCGACATCCGTATAAATCTGACATTCATCCGCTTTTAAAATAGCGGCTAGAGCAGTTGCTGTGGTATCCGATCCACCCCGACCTAAGGTAGTCATATTTCCTTCGGTGGAAATTCCCTGAAATCCAGCAATAACGGGTACTCTACCTGAGGCAATATCCCTTCGAATAACGTTTTCTTCGATAGTTAATATACGCGCCTTCTTATGATGATTATCAGTATAAATAGGAACATGAAAACCATTATAGGATCGCGCTGGACAACCTTGGGCCAGTAAGGC
>JAVHYG010000014.1:8310-19838 GCA_031119195.1 Rickettsiella sp.
ATAGCTAATAAAGCAGTTGCAGCCTGTTCACCCGTTGCAAGTAATAAATCATACTCTCGAGCATCAGGCTGCTTGTTTAAGGTTTTAGCCAATGCAATAAGTCGATTAGTTTCTCCTTCCATAGCAGAAACAACCACTGCCAAATCATGACCGTGTGCCCGCGTTTCGATAATTTTATTGGCAACATGTTGAATCTTATCAATATTCCCAACTGAACTACCGCCAAATTTTTGTACAATTAAAGCCATTTTTATACTATCTATAAAATGTTATTCAATTTAAGCATAGTTGCCATTTAGATGTGTCTCAAGCCATTTTTTTGCCTTTTTAAAAGCACTATCTAAACCATCTACCTTATCACCGCCAGCTTGGGCAAAATCAGCTCGTCCTCCTCCTTTTCCACCAATTAATTGCGCTAGTTCATTGGCCAACTCATTAGCATTGATCTTAGGAGTAAGCTCTTTAGCCACCCCTATTAGTAGTTGTACGCGACCTTGTTCGCTACTTGCCAAAATAATAACTGCCCGTTTTAACTTATTTTTAAGTTGATCGACTAAATAGCGCAGTCCAGAAACATCAACACCATTGATTTCACTCATAAGTAAATGGATACCTTGTATTTCTATTGCCTGAGAAATTAATTCATCGCTCATCATACCTACGATCGATCGCTGCAACTCTTTAATTTGTCCTTGTAAAGCTTTTTTCACATCTATCTCATTTTGCACTTTCTTTAGCAAATCATCTGGAGGTGTTTTAAAAAGCACTGCAAACTGCTTAATTTTTTCTTCTAAATCCGTAACCCAATTTAATGCATATTGCCCCGTAACTGCTTCGATACGACGTGTCCCTGCAGCAATACCTGTTTCCTCAATAATTTTAAATAATCCAATATCACCTGTGCGCGAGACATGTGTTCCGCCACAAAGCTCTTTGGAAAAATCACCCATAGTCAATACACGCACGGAATCTCCGTATTTTTCACCAAAAAAAGCAACTGCTCCAGTTTGCTTTGCTTTTTCAATCGGCATAACTTCAGTCAAAACAGAATAATTCGCACGAATTTGCTGATTTACAAGGTCTTCCACCGCTTTTAATATTTCTGCACTTAACGGTTTGGCATGGGAAAAATCAAAACGTAAACGTTCGGGTTGTACTAAAGAACCTTTTTGCATGACATTTCCATCTAAAATTTGTCGCAAAGCGGCATGCAGTAAATGCGTTGCAGAATGATTTAAAGTAATTGCACGTCGTTTTACATCATCAACTTTTGCCGTCACTTTATCTCCTTGCCTTAATACACCCTTTAACAATCGTCCTTTGTGCAAAACGATATCACCTTCTTTTACAGTACTCGTCACTAAAAATTTGCTGTTTTCAGCGGTAAGTTGCCCGGTATCTCCTATTTGACCGCCACTTTCTGCATAAAAAGGGGTCTTAAGTAAAATAACTTGTCCTTCATCACCCTCGGATAACTCCTCGACAAAATCATTTCCTTTAAGTAAATCAACAATTAATATGTTTTCTTGAGATAATGCTTCCACTTTATAGCCGGTAAATTCAGTCGCTGGTTTATCTCTTAATGCATGAGTTTGTGTTGCAACAAATTGACTTGCTGCTTTTGATTGCTGACGCTGCCGTTCCATTTCATATTCAAAACCCAATATATCAATCGACAAATCATATTCTCTTGCCATATCTGCCGTTAAATCGATGGGAAATCCATATGTATCATATAAACGAAAAAGTACCTTACCTGAAAGCCTTTTTTCACCCTTCAATTGAGTGATCTCTTGTTCAAATACTTTCATACCTTGTGTCAAGGTACGAGCAAATTGTTCCTCTTCATGGCGTATTATTTTTTCAATAAACTTTTGTTTTTTAGCTAATTCGGGATAGGCTTGGCACATTTCTTTAGCGAGTGGTTTGACCAAGGTATAAAAGAACGGTCTATCCAATCCCACTTTATGGCCATGTCGAATAGCACGTCGCATAATCCGGCGTAAAACATAAGACCGTCCTTCATTGCCCGGCAATATCCCATCAGAAATTAAAAAAGCACAAGAACGAATATGATCAGCAATCACACGTAAAGAGGTATTCGCAAAATCATTTATGCCTGACTTTTTAGCTACCACTCTTATTAGTGGTTGAAATAAATCCGTATCATAATTATTGGCAACGCCTTGCATCACTGCGGCTAAGCGTTCTAAACCCATTCCTGTATCTACAGAAGGTTTTGGTAACGGATTTAGCTTCCCATCGGCAGCACGTTGGTACTGCATAAAAACCAAATTCCAGATCTCGACATAACGATCACCCTCTGCCGTAGGGCTACCTGGAGGACCACCGGAAACATGAGGTCCATGGTCATAAAAAATCTCAGAGCAAGGACCACAAGGACCCGTATCACCCATAGTCCAAAAATTATCACTCTCTCCACAACGAGAAAAACGAGTAGAATCAACCTTAATCTCCTCTAACCAAATCCTAGCTGCTTCATCATCTTTCTCAAAAACCGTAATCCACAATTTTTCCGGAGGAAGTTTTAAATCCTCTGTCAAAAATTTCCAGCTATATTGAATGGCTTTGCGTTTAAAATAATCCCCAAAGCTAAAGTTTCCCAACATCTCAAAAAAAGTATGATGTCTGGCGGTATACCCCACATTTTCAAGATCATTATGTTGACCGCCTGCCCTCATACAACGTTGGATACTAACTGCTCGCGAATAGGGCCGCTTTTCAAGACCTAAAAAAACATCCTTAAAAGGTACCATCCCTGCATTAGTAAACAATAGGCTGGGATCATGCGCTGGAATAAGAGAAGCAGAAGGAATAATCGTATGGCTTTGTTTTGCAAAATAACTGAGAAAGAGTTCGCGCAGCGCATTGCTATTCATATCGGGCTCTTTAAAACAAAAGCCAGAGTATCGCGGCAAGTGATTTTCCTGTCAATAAATATAAGCGGGGGAACCCTTCCTTAAAAAGGGGAAATCCCGTTCAAAACCACTCTGTATCAGACTAAAAACAATCAAATAAGGTAATTTTATGGTATAATTTTTCAATTTTAACGTGCCGCATATGTCGATTAAAAATCAGATTTTCGGGGAAAATACCTTGTCTATTACAGAATTTGAAACTGTTCCTACAGTTAAAAATCCACTCGAACCTAGGTTAGATTCTACTTCGGAGAATTTAAGCCTAAATGGTAAATCTAGCATGCAAAAACCTAATTATGACTCTTCAAGTATCAAAGTGCTAAAAGGGCTTGATGCTGTGCGGAAGCGGCCTGGAATGTATATCGGCGATACCGATGATGGTACAGGCCTGCATCATATGGTTTTTGAAGTAGTCGATAATTCTATCGATGAATCCTTAGCTGGCTACTGCACTCAAATCAACGTTATTCTTCATAGTGATAATTCAGTAACAGTCAAAGATAACGGGCGCGGTATTCCCGTCGATCTCCATGAAGAAGGTCGTTCTGCTGCGGAAGTAATTATGACAGTATTACATGCCGGCGGTAAATTCGACAATAACTCTTATAAAGTATCTGGAGGCTTGCATGGTGTGGGCCTTTCTGTCGTTAATGCACTATCAGAAAAATTAAAACTTATTATCCGACTCAATAATAAAGTCTATGAACAGACTTACTTATTAGGTGAGCCTGTAGCACCACTTGCCATTACCGGTGAAACCCAAGAAAGAGGTACTGAAATCCGCTTTTGGCCTAGTAAAGCCATTTTTCAACACAATAATGAATTTCATTACGACATACTGCTCAAGCGTTTACGTGAGTTATCATTCCTGAATTCTGGCGTTGGCATCAACATAAACGATGAACGCAGCAACGAGGAAACACAGCTTAAATATATCGGCGGAATCAAAGCATTTGTTGAATATCTCAATCAAAATAAAACACTTGTTCATAAACAGCCTTTTTATTTTACCGCCGAACGTGATGAGATAACCGTAGAAGTCGCTTTGCAGTGGAACGTCAGCTTTCAAGAAAATATTTTGTGCTTTACCAATAATATATCCCAACGTGATGGCGGAACCCATCTCGCTGGTTTTCGTAGCGCATTAACGCGCACAATGAATACCTACATTGACCGCGAAACCAATGGTAAAAAATTAAAAATTGCTACAACGGGTGATGATATCCGCGAAGGACTTACAGCCGTATTATCCGTTAAAGTACCTGATCCTAAATTTTCTTCGCAAACCAAAGACAAATTAGTATCTTCTGAAGTAAAGGGCGTGGTCGAGGCTTTAGTATCTGAAAAACTCGAGGAGTTTCTATTAGAAACTCCACAAGATGCAAAAGAAATAGTGATGAAAATTATCGAGGCGGCACGTGCGCGTGAAGCAGCGCGTAAAGCACGAGAGATGACTCGTCGAAAAACAGCTTTAGATATTGCTGATTTACCGGGAAAACTAGCTGATTGTCAAGAAACCGATCCAGCATTGTGCGAATTATTCATCGTCGAAGGAGATTCAGCAGGTGGATCCGCTAAACAAGGTCGAAACCGTCGCTATCAAGCAATTTTGCCACTTACTGGTAAAATTCTCAACGTAGAAAAAGCACGCTTTGATAAAATGTTATCTTCAGAAGCAATAGGAGCTTTAATAACTGCACTTGGATGTGGTATTGGTAAAGAAGAATACAAATCCGATAAATTGCGTTACCACCGCATTATCATCATGACAGACGCTGACGTCGATGGTTCACACATACGTACCTTATTGTTAACACTTTTTTATCGGCAAATGCCGGAATTACTTCAATATGGAAATATTTATATTGCTCAACCCCCCCTCTATAAAATTAAGAAAGGTAAACAAGAGCAGTATCTAAAAGATGATGATGCTCTGCAAAGTTACCTCATTCAAACAGCCTTACAAGGTGCGGCTTTATATCCACAAACAAATGGCTTACCGATTCAGGGCATTAGTTTAGAAAAACTAGTCATGGATTATCGTAAAACACAAGCAGTTGTGCAACATTTATCACGACGTTACCCTATTGAGGCCATACAAACGTTGCTTGATCTTCCACCCTTATCGACAGAAAAACTTAAGGACTCAGTTAGCATGCATAATTGGACTAAACAATGGGAAAATTTATTACAACAAACAACTAATAATGAAGCGATTCAATATGAAATTACATTGTATGAAAACACAGAGCGACATGTTTTTTTACCTTTCATTAAAGCTAATTCCCACGGTGCTGAAACAAACTATAAGTTTTCCTATGAATTTTTCGATACCTCAGAATATGAATACCTATTTAAAATGGCCGAGCAATTGAATGGTTTGATTGAACACGAAGCGGCTGTACAACGAGGAGAAAAAAAAGAATGGGTTAAAAACTTCAAAGAAGCTTATGAATGGCTACTTGCTGAAGCAAGACGAGGACAAACAATACAACGTTATAAAGGTTTAGGAGAAATGAATCCTGATCAGTTATGGGAAACTACAATGGATCCCAATAGCCGGCGATTATTACGTGTAACTATTGAAGATGCAATTGCAGCAGATCAAATCTTTACGACGTTGATGGGCGATCAAGTTGAACCGCGACGTGACTTTATTCAGAAAAATGCGATAGATGCAAATAATTTAGATATTTAAATAGCTTAGCGCATGTTGACAATTATGCTAGGATGGGAGAAAAAGAGTTGTTTTTTTTGAGTGTCGTAACAAAGCATATTTAGCGTATGTAAGTAACGAAACGCAGAGAAATAACTCTTTTAGCCAACATCTTACAATTGTCAACACGCCCTAAGGAAAGTAATGAACTTAGAACTTAATAACAAAACCGTTTTAATCGCTGGAGCAAGTCAAGGAATTGGATATGCAACCGCTTTAGCCTTTGCCCGGGAAGGTGCACGCATTGCGATTTGTTCTCGCGATAAAAATAAAATTGAACATGCTGCAGAAAAAATTCTTCAAGAAACAAAAGCTGAAGTTTCAGCAAACGCTGTTGATCTGACTCAAGCCGAAGATATTCTAAGCTGGGTCAAATCTGTTATAAAACAGTTTGAAAAAATAGACATTTGTATTACAAACGTAGGTGGACCGCCTAAAGGTTCTTTTATTGATCTAGACGATACACAATGGCAAGCGGCATTTGATCTAACATTGATGAGTGCAGCACGCTTATCACGTGCTGTTATTCCCAGCATGAAACTGCAAAAATGGGGACGCATTATTCATCTTTGCTCTTCAGCAGTGCGTAATCCCATTCCAAAATTAGGTTTATCCAATGCTATACGATCTGCTGTTGTCGCTTTATCTAAGACACAAGCTGATGAATTGGCTAAATATAACATTCTTGTCAATAGTATATTAACGGGCTGGACACATACGGAACAAACAAACCAACTTTTAGAAAACATTGCAAAAAGTGAGCAACTAAATTTAGAAGAAGTCATTGCAAAAAGACAATCCGCTATTCCATTAGGTCGAATGGGAAAACCTGAAGAAATTGCTTTACCTATTGTATTCCTTAGTTCCGCTGCTGCTAATTTTATTACAGGTTCTACTATCACTGTTGATGGTGGAGAAAGCCGGTTTCCTTTTTAATAGATAAATCATGGAAAATTTATCCTATAAAGCTTGGCAACCTTTAACTAAAGGAGCATCTATCGATATCATCGCACCTGCTGGAGGCTGCGAATGGAATACACTTGATCAAGTAAAAACCTTACTTAAAAATTGGGGATTGAAACCTCGTATTTCATCAAACCTGTTTGGCGATGATCTGCTTTGCGCAAATACCGATGAAGAACGTTTTGCACAATTAAAAAAAGCATTATTTAATTCAGAATCGCGTGCTATTTGGTGTTTACGAGGCGGTTATGGCTGTACCCGTTTAATTCCAGAATTACTTAAACTAAAGGCACCAGAAGCCAATAAATTATTTATTGGCTTTAGTGATATAACAGCACTTCACTTATTTCTTCAACAAAAGTGGTATTGGCAAACATTACATGGGCCTTCTGCAAATCAAGTAGCATACGAAAGCATAGATTCGGCATGTACTAATGAGTTAAAAAAAATAATTTTTGGTGAATTAAAACAATTGACGTTTTCATTGCTTCCTCTCAACAAAATAACTAACTTTTCCACACTTATTGCACCAATAACCGGTGGAACACTTACACTCATACAAACAAGCTTGGGAACACCTTGGCAAATCGATGCAAAAAATAAAATTTTATTTTTCGAGGAAGTCAATGAACCGGCCTATCGCATTGATCGAATGCTACAACACTTGCAACAATCAGGCCTTTTTCAGCAAGTTAAAGCCATTTTATTTGGAGATTTTACTTTTACTGCTAAATCATCATCACATGCGCCAGATCATTTGATTCAATTCATATTAAAAAGATTTGCAAAAGCTCAACCATTTCCAGTACTAAATATTCCCGGCATTGGACATGGAAAAACAAACCGTAGCCTACCTTTAGGTACCAAAGCAGACATAGACTTAAACAAAAACCAATTAACGATTAAAATAACAGGTTAATATTATGTTAAACCCTCTTAGTAATGCGGGCCTATTTCTCCTTCGTTCAATCTTTGATCTCTATATTTTTATCTTGCTTTTACGTGTTGTTTTACAATGGGTTCATACAGACTCGCAGAATCCTTTATTCTTACTCGTTGCTAGACTTACCAATCCACCACTCAAACCGATTTGTCGTATCATACCCAGTCTTCATGGCATAGATTTAGCCGCTATCCTTCTTCTATTAGGTTTAGAAGCAATTAAAATTACTTTTCTCGTTTGGTTAGAAGTTAATGCAACACCGCATCTGGGTGGATTATTTATCATTGCATTTGCTGAGCTTTTAAATCAACTCATTAATATCTTTTTCTACGCTATTTTAGCCTTAACTATTTTAAGTTGGATAAGTCCTCTAGCACATGGTCCCCTTATAGAAATACTCGTCCGTATTTGCGAACCATTAATAAGACCTACACGTCGAATTTTACCTAGCTTTTCAGGTTTTGATTTCTCACCGCTAGTGTTGATTATAGGTTTAAAATTACTGACTATACTTTTAGTACAACCCCTCGCACAAATCGGTGCGAGTTTGGCACTGGGCCATCTAGGAAATTAATTTTTCTCAGCTTCAATCTTTAAAACGTATTGATTCTTTAAAAAAACAATACTCACTTGCTTACCCAAAAGGGTATTTCTTTATAAAAATTTCTAAAATCGCAAATCAAATGTTTTTTTCTTATCAAGAATTTAATTTTTTATAATGTAAAAAATTGAATTTCCCCTATCTATTCCTAGATAGAAAAAAGTTTAAACAAACTATTACTTTTAAAAAAATAACTTTTGTTTATGAGCGCGACGGTTTACATACACCTGGCGTAGAGCAATAGCCGCCAAAAGAATAAAAAGAAATAATGTCCACATAGGCAAACTTAAATTTAAAAAACGCCAATTACCATCCCCACAATTACTCGTTCCTTGAAAAAAAAGTTCTATCATATTATGAAAATACACAGAGCTACTATAATGGACAAACGTCGATTTGCAGCTGGATATTTGATCGGCAGGAAAATGTTCTAACCAAAGTTGTCTACTCGCAACAACTACACCAAAAACAGCTAATAAAAAAGTTAAGGTATGCAAACAACAACGTGTTATCGCTGAAAAATTAAACAAGGCGCCCATTAAGAATAAAAGGCCTAAAAGTGTTATAAGAAATCGTTGGACAATACATAAAGGACAAGGAATAAGCCCAACCCTATACTGCAAATATGCGGCTACTGCTAAAAATAGAATACAAATAAAAAAAGTCAGTAAATCCGTCCAGCGAGTAACGGGTAAATTCATATTGAATTCCTAGCCTTAAATGTAAGTTATTAGTTTACTATAGATTATCTTATTTTCCACCAAGCATTCACGGTCAACCAAGCTTTCATTTATTATCCAAGCAGCTCAACATGCCTTAATATGATTACTTATCAAATATGCCTTAAACATAAAAATAGTTTTTAAAATATTAGATGATAATATCCCTTCAAATCTATTTTTGATATATTAAATAAATAGTTTTAAGTCAATTAATTGCATTGGTTTAGTTTATAAGTCAATATGATTGCTATTTACTTAGGGGGGTAAGCTATGCCACAGAATGTGACACAAAAACTAATTAGTGACCATAAAACTGAGGGGGAAATGCATCCTGGTAATGAAATTGGACTCAAGATAGATCAAACCTTATGTCAAGATGCTACGGGAACCATGGTCATGCTGGAATGTGAAGCCATGCATCTTAAGCGCACTAAAGCTGAAGTTTCAGTGCAATATATTGACCACAATCTATTACAAACAGATTTTAAAAATGCTGATGATCACTTATTTTTACTCAGTGCTTGTAAAAAATTTGGTCTACACTATAGCGGTCCTGGCAATGGTGTTAGTCATCCTGTACATATGGAACGTTTTGGAAAACCAGGAAAAACCTTACTTGGTTCTGATAGCCATACTTGTGCAGCGGGTTCATTAGGTATGTTGGCCATTGGTGCGGGCGGTCTTGAAGTAGCCATGGCAATTGCAGGGCATCCCTTTCATGTCAGAATGCCAAAAATCTTGGGTGTGGAATTAACTGGACAACTACCAAATTGGGTTAGCGCCAAAGATATTATACTCGAGCTACTACGTCGACATGATGTCGATGGCGGTGTAGGAAAAATCATTGAATATTATGGACCCGGGCTCCAGCATTTATCGGCGATGGATCGCCATGTTATTGCGAATATGGGCGCAGAATTAGGCGCCACTACTTCTGTTTTTCCATCTGATAAAGTAACGCGCGATTTTCTTATATCGCAACAACGAGAATCTGATTGGCAAGAACTCATCGCCGACCCTGATGCTAGCTATGATGAATATGAAAAAATTAATTTATCAGAACTAGAACCTCTTATTGCATTACCCTCTAGCCCAGGAAAAGTTGTACCTGTTAAAGATGTCGCAGGAAGACCTATATATCAATCAATGATTGGATCCTCTGCAAACCCAGGACTACGTGATTTTGCTGTTGCTGCAGAAATTGTTGCAGGAAAACAAATATACCCGGGTGTTTCTTTTGATATTAACCCAACCTCCCGACAAATTTTAGAAAATATGGTGGAGTTAGGTTTTTTAGAAAAGCTAATTCGTGCTGGCGGCCGCATTCATCAAGCAGGTTGCAATGGATGTATTGGTATGGGTCAAGCACCTGCTACAGAAAAAATTAGCTTACGCACGGTACCAAGAAATTTTCCAGGGCGATCAGGAACAAAAGATGATTTAGTCTATCTTTGCAGCCCAGAAACAGCAGCAGCTTCTGCACTAACAGGTGTCATTACTGATCCAAGAACCTTAGAAAAAAAACCCATTACACGCTTCAAGGAACCCAAAAAAACAATTATCAATACTGCTATGCTGCTTTCGCCAGAAAATATAAATGCTTCAATAGAATTAGTAAAAGGACCTAACATACAGCCTCTTCCTAAATTTAATGCTTTTCCGATGACAATCGAAGGCCCTGTCCTTATAAAAGTAGGTGATGATATTTCTACAGACACTATTTTACCTGCTGGAGCTAAAATATTACCTTATCGCAGCAATATTCCAGGCATTAGTCAATTTGTATTTGATCAAATTGATTCTACTTATCCAAAGCGTGCATTAGAGCACCAAAAAAACGGCTCAATTATTTTAGGAGGCCACAATTATGGTCAAGGTTCAAGCCGAGAACATGCAGCTATTGCACCCCGTTATTTAGGTGTATTTACCGTTATTACAAAAAGCTTTGCGCGTATTCATCGGCAAAACCTTATCAACTTTGGAATTTTACCGCTCGTTTTTGAAAACTTTGCTGATTATGATGATATTGAACAAGATGATATTCTATTGTTAAAAAATATTCGCGATGCCATCTCCCAAAAGCATACCATCAGTGTTAACAATAAAACTAAAAATAAAATTTACACGCTTCGGCATACCTTAAGTCTTCGCGACCAAGAAGTATTATTAGCCGGCGGTCTTATCAATTTGATAAGACAAAAATCAAGTTAATCAATAATTAGTAACTAAGTACATCGCCGTTAAATTTTTACGCTATCTAAAAAAATACGCTTTTTTTATAAAGGCTGAACCTGTCATCTATTAGGTTGCAGTTCTATAAAGAAAGCATTTGAAATTACCATTCGCAATTTGCAATGGTATCTATAATTAAGAATAAGTTAGTATTTTATAAAATTAATTTTTATCGATTAAAAAATTCTTCAAAGAGCATGCGAGCTTCCTTTTTTTCGTATAATATATGATAAACAGCTTCACAAATCGGAGCTTTAATTGCATATTTTTCTAATAAATAAAAGATATTTTTCGCTGTCACCGTTCCTTCTGTAGTACCTATTGTATTTTTTGCGTGCTGTAAAGATTGTCCCTGTCCTAATGCCAATCCTAAACGGCGATTACGGGATTGATTATCAGTACAAGTCAATAC